>NZ_SGTY01000003.1:0-263951 GCF_005435095.1 Halorubrum sp. CGM5_25_10-8B
GTGGCGGCGGCATGGGCGGTGACGGCGACGGCTTCGACGACTTCGACGGCATGGACGAGTGGGACGACGAGTTCGACGACGGCGGCGGTGGCGGCGGCGGCGGCGCGGCCACCGACGAGCTCGAAAACCGGCTCGACGAGCTCGAAAACGAGGTCGCGTCGCTCTCCTCGACCGTCTCGACGGTCCGCTCGGAGAACGAGGAGATCTCGAACGCCGTCGACGACATCGAGGAGGACGTCCGCAACCTGCTCGACATCTACGAGATGGTCACCCGCGGCATCAACCCCTTCGTCGACGACTCCGGCGGCTTTGACAGCGTCGCCGGCGGCGGCGAGGGGTCGTTCGGCATCTTCGACGACGAAGACGGCGGCGAGGAGGAGGACCTCGACGAGGACGTCGCGAACGCCGACGCGGACGGGTTCTTCGACGACGACCTCCTCGACGAGGAAGCGGACGCGGACGCGGAGGCGGAGGCGGACGAGTTCGACGACCTCGACGACGACCTCGACGACGACGGGTTCGACGACCTCGACGAGGATATCGACGACGGCGGGTTCGACGACCTCGACGACGACTTCGAGGAACTGGATGACGACAGCACGGACGACGCCGCGTCCGAGACCGAAACGGCGGACGAGGAAGACGATATGAACGACGACGGAAAGAGCTTCAGCGAACTGAAAGAGGAGTACGACTCCGGGGAGGCCGACTGGGCCGAAGAGGGCGACGACGCCGCGGACGAGGACCCGTTCGACGACGGGGACGACTCGTTCGACGACCCCGGCGACGAAACGGACTCGTTCGACGACGGGGCCGCGGACGACGGGTTCGGTGACGACCTCGGCGGAGACGACCTCGGGGCCGAGACCGGTGGCGACGACTTCAGCGAACCGGCGGACCCCGAACCGGCGCGAGGCGCCGAACCGGATCCCGCCCCCGACCGCCGACCCGGCGGCGACCCCGCTGAGGCGTCCGGCGGCTTCGAGTACGTCGGTGAGGACGACCTCTCGGGGAGCGGCGGCCGCGGCAAGCCATACCTCACCGAACTCCCGGGCGACTACGTCGGGGACCTCCTCGTGATGGAGTGGCTGGAGTTCCTCGTCTCCGAGAGCGACGTCACCGACGCGGTGCGCGCCATCAACTACTACGAGCGGATCGAGTGGATCGGTCCCGACGCCGCGGCGCGGCTCCGGGACTTCCTCTCCGGGTTCGGCACGATCGACCGCAACCTCGTCGACCGTCCGGGCACCGACCGGCTCGTCCGAGAACACCACACCCGCAGCCTCCGGTACGTGACCCAGCTCAACGGCACCAGCAGCCACACGGTCCTCCTCGACCGCTGGGACGACCTCGCCGGCGGCTCGATCGTCGGCGGCGGGCCGGTCAGAGGCCGCCGCGGCGGTCGCGCCGACCCGGCCCGCGGCGACCGCCGCGACCGCTCGGCCCCGAAGCGGAACGGGCACGAGCCGTCCGGTCGCCGAGAGGCCCCGGACGAGCGCGAGCGACGCACGAACGGCGCGGATCACGGCACGAACGGCGCGGGCCACGGTACGAACGGCGCGGACCGCGACGGCGGGGCGAACCGCGGCGACGCTCCCCGCGACGACCGGCGCGAGCGGAACGGTTCCACGCGACCGATGAACGACCCGAATCCCCGTTCCGACCGCGCCGATCCGGCCGACAGAGGGTGGGGAGATGGGCGTTAGCGTCTCCGCGTCTACGGCCATCATCGTCGCGGGGCTGTTCTTCGCGTTCACGACGTTCTACCCCGTGGCGTCCAACGGGATCGAGCGAGTCTCCGACGCGCAACACGGCGTCAACGAGCGCGCGCTCGAACGGCAGAACACCGACTTCTCCGTGACGAGCGCGACGTTCAACGCGACGACCGGCGAGCTCACTGTCAACGCCACCAACGAGGGCTCGATCGGACTCGTCGCCGACGACGCGACGCTCCTAGTCGGCAACGAGTACGTCGACGTCGGGGGTTCGAACGCTGCCACGACCGTCGACGGCGACGCCGACACCGCGCTCTGGCTGGGCGACGAGACGCTGTCGGTGACGGTCGGCGACACCGTGGAGACCGACATCGTCGGCGGGGAGACCCGCGTGGTCCTCGTCGTCGAGTCCGGTGTCCGCGACGCCGCGACCGTGACGGAGGTGAGCGCGTAGATGGCCAGCGTCCCGGTCTCGCACCTCATCCTGTTCATCGCCAGCCTGGTGATCGCCGCCGGCGTCGTCGGGACGATCACGACGGGCGTCGACCGCGTGAGCGCTGCCGTCGACGACGCGGGGCTCGACGCGACCGAGCAGCTCCGGACCGACGTGACGATCATCTCCGACCCGAGCGCGGGGGTGTACAACGCGACCGAGGGCAACGTGACGCTCCTGATAAAGAACACCGGCACCTACCGCCTCGCGCCCGACGGCTCCGACCTCGACGTCGTCTTCGACGGCGGGTACGTGCGGCCAAGCAAGCTCTCCGGAGAGCTGGTCTCCGTCGACGGCGCGAACGCATGGAGCCGCGGCGACGTGCTCCGCCTCACGATCGAGGTCAGCGAGATCGACGGCGTGAACGGCGGGCTCGCCGACGGCGACCACCGGGTGTACCTCTCGGTGAACGGCGACGAGGAGCTATTCCAGTTCCGCGTGGGGGGTAACTGAGATGCCCCACGACAACCTCCTCTCGCTCGGCCTCGGCGAGCGCGACCGACTCAACAAGGAGCTCGGCGGTGGCATCCCCCGCGGGAGCATCGTCCTCATGGAGGGCGACTACGGGGCCGGGAAAAGCGCCATCTCTCAGCGGTTCGCCTACGGGCTCGTCGAGGAGGGCGCTTCGGTGACGATGATGTCGACGGAGCTCACCGTCCGCGGGTTCATCGACCAGATGCACTCGCTGGAGTACGACATGGTGAAGCCGCTCCTCCAAGAGGAGCTGCTCTTCCTCCACGCCGACTTCGACTCCGGCGGCGCGTTCTCCGACGGCGACGGCGAGCGCAAGGAGCTGCTCAAGCGGCTGATGGAAGCGGAGGCGATGTGGAACTCCGACGTCGTCTTCCTCGACACGTTCGACGCCATCTTCCGCAACGACCCAACGTTCGAGGCGCTCGTTCGGAAGAACGAGGAGCGGCAGGCCGCCCTCGAGATCATCTCCTTCTTCCGTGAGATCATCTCGCAGGGGAAGGTGGTGGTGCTCACCGTCGACCCCTCGGCGGTCGACGACGAGGCGATCGGCCCGTTCCGCTCCATCGCCGACGTGTTCCTCGAACTGGAGATGATCGAGGTCGGCAACGACATCCGCCGGCAGATCAACGTGAAGCGGTTCGCGGGCATGGGCGAACAAGTCGGCGACACGATCGGGTTCTCGGTGCGTTCCGGAACCGGAATCGTCATTGAGAGCCGCAGCGTCGCCTAACACATGGCCCGCAGACGCACAGCCGGTCCGCGCGCGCGGACTGCGACCACCGCGACGACCGAGCGTGGGACATGACCGAACACGGCACCGCCAAACCGTCCGACGAGCTCCGGAAGGCCGCGATGCGGCGGCCGCACCTCCGGGAGCACCTCCGGGAGTTCAAACAGATCACCGGGGAGTTCCCGCAGTTCATCGAGGAGCCGAAAGACGAGTACGAGTCCAACCGGCCGAACGTCATCTATCCGGTCGGCGGCCCCATCTACAGCCACATCTACGGCGACCTCGGGCAGGACACGAAGTACTACGCCATCGAGCCGGAGCTCTCCGGCTCGCAGGCCGAGATCCTCAACGAGGTGAAAAACCGGCTCCTCACCGTGAGCGGTCAACACACCGCTCCGGACAACGAGGCCGAGTACGACGACCTCATCGAGGAGCTGTTAGAGGAGGTCACGCACATCGACGAGCAGAACGGCGGACTCCGCGGGAACCTCTCGAAGGTCCTCAACATGGGGAAACTCTCGGTCACGGAGGAGACCTACGAGAACATCCGATACCGGCTTAACCGCGACATCGTCGGGCTCGGCCCCCTCGAACCGATCATGCGCGACCCGGCCAACGAGGACATTCACGTCATCGGCCCCAAGGAGTGTCACGTCGACCACGGCACCTTCGGGATGCTGGAGACGACCGTCGACTTCGGTACCCCCGAGGAGTTCGACAACTGGCTGCGGAACATGGGCGAGCGGATGGGCGACCCCCTCTCCGACTCCGATCCGATCGTCGACTCCACGCTGCCCGACGGCTCGCGTATCAACATCATCTACTCCGACGACGTCTCGCTGAAGGGGTCCTCGCTCACGATCCGGCAGGGCGACGAGGTGCCCCTGTCGATCAATCAGATCACGAACTGGGGAACGCTCTCGCCGCAGTTGGCGGCGTACCTCTGGCTCTGCCTAGAGAACGAGCAGACGGTATTCGTGGTCGGGGAGACGGCGTCCGGGAAGACGACGACGCTGAACGCCATCCTCTCGTACATCCCGGACGACTCGAAGATATACACCGCGGAGGACACCGCGGAGGTCATCCCGCCGCACAGCACGTGGCAGCAGCTGTTGACCCGTGAGGGCGGCGCCGAGGGATCCACCGACGTGGATATGTTCGATCTGGTCGCCGCGGCGTTGCGGTCGCGCCCCGACTACATCATCGTGGGTGAGGTCCGGGGCGCCGAGGGGCGCATGGCGTTCCAGGCGGCCCAGACCGGCCACCCCGTGATGCTGACGTTCCACGCGTCCGACATCGTCTCGATGATCCAGCGGTTCACCTCCGAGCCGATCAACGTCCCGGAGACGTTCATGGACAACGCCGACGTGGCGCTGTTCCAGAACCGCGTGAAGCAGGGCGACCAAGTCCTGCGCCGCGTGACGAGCGTCCAGGAGATCGAGGGGTACTCCAAGGAGATGGAGGGGGTCGTCACCCGCGAGGTGTTCAGCTGGGACCCCGTCGAAGACGAGATCGTCTTCCAGGGGATGAACAACTCCTACGTGTTAGAAGAGCAGATCGCGACGCTGCTCGGCTACGCCGACACCCGCGACATCTACGACGACCTGGAGTTCCGTGCGGAGCTCATCGAGCGGATGATTCAGGAGGGCATTCTGGGCTACCACGAGGTGAACGACGCGATCAACTCCTTCCAGCGTGACGGCGTCGAGGGGCTCCCCTTCGACATGCACCGGAACACGATGTGACGATGCTCGGGGACACGTGACGATGCTCGGTGACGAACCGCCCGCGAGGGCGCCGGAGGGACGCTGACGATGGCGGTGAAACAGGTGGGCGACGGGCTCGCGACGGCCGCCCAACTGACCTCCGAGGTCATGGAGTCGTACGAGCAGCTCGACATCTCCAAGGGGAAGTACGTCGGGCTCGTGCTGTTCCCGGCCGTGCTCGTCTTCCTCGCGAGCGTCGTCGGCTTGGTCGCGCTGCCGCTCCCCTTCGCCGCCCGGGTCCCGATCCCGATGTTCGGCGGGCTCATCCTGTTCGCGGCGGTGATCTACCCGAAGATCTACCTCTCCAGTCTGGAGACGAAGATCGACAACCAACTACATCTCGTGATGACGCACATGACGGTGCTGTCGACGACGAACATCGACCGGATGGAGGTGTTCCGGACGCTGGCGAAAGAGGAGGAGTACGGCGTCGCCGCCGAGGAGATCGGTCGCGTCGTCCACCTCGTCGACACGTGGAACCAGAGCCTCGACGACGCGTGTCGGCGTCGGGCTCAGGAGGTCCCCTCCGACGCGATGGCCGACTTCTTCGACCGCCTCGGCTACACCATGGGCGCGGGGCAGTCGCTGGAGGAGTTCCTCGTCTCTGAGCAGGACGTCATGCTAGCACAGTACGAGACCCGCTACGAGTCCGCGCTCTCGAACTTGGAGGTGATGAAGGACCTGTACATGTCGATGATCCTCTCGATGACGTTCGCTCTCGTGTTCGCGGTCGTCCTCCCGATCCTCACCGGTAACGACCCGACCGCGACTGTCGCGGCCGTCATCGTGCTGTTCGTCTTCGTCCAGCTCGGCTTCTACGCGATGATCCGCGCCACATCGCCGTACGACCCGATCTGGTACCACCCCGACGAGCGCTCCCCGGGCGACCTGAAGCTGTGGGGGTCGCTGATCGGCGGCGGCGCGCTCTCGTTCCTCCTCATCGGGATCACGGCCGCCGGGATGTTCGGGTACGGGCCCGGGCTTCCCGGTCTCCTCTTCTTCCTCGACGACGTGCGGCTGCCGCTGTACCTCGCGGTCCCCATCTCGCCGCTGATCATCACCGGGGTCGTCCTTCGGAGCGAGGAGCAGGCGATCACCGCCCGCGACGGCGAGTTCCCGTCGTTCGTGCGCGCGCTGGGCGCGACCGAGAGCGCGAAGCAGTCGACGACCACCGACGTGCTGACGACGCTGCGCGACAAGAACTTCGGGGAGCTCTCGGAGTCGATCGAGCGGCTCTACCGCCGGCTCAACATGCGAATCAGCACCGAGGGCGCGTGGCGGGCGTTCACGCGAGACACGCGCTCGTACCTCATCCAGAAGTTCTCCGAGATGTACCTCGTGGGCCGGCGGATGGGCGGGGACCCGAAGATGCTCGGCGAGCTGATTTCGAAGAACATGAACGCCGTCAACCAGCTGCGCGAGCAGCGCCGGCAGGCGGCGATGACGTTCATCGGACTGCTGTACGGGATCACCGCGGCCGCGACGTTCGCCTTCTTCATCGGGCTGGAGATCGTTGCGATTCTCGCGGACTTGACCGCCGACTTCGGGCTCGACCAGATGGACATCGGGCAGATCGTCTACCCCGGCGCCTACGACATCCCGCTCATCGAGTACCTCCTCCTCACCGTCGTGCTGTTCAACGCGGCGCTCTCCTCGCAGATGATCCGCCGGATCGACGGCGGGAACCCCGCGAACGGCTACATCCACTTCGTGCTCCTGACGTGGCTCGGCTCCGTGACCGCCATCGCGACGCGGACCCTCGTCAACGCGATCCTGTCGATCTGACCGGAAATCGGTCGCTGTCGCCCGGCCGAGTCACCCCTCGAACAGTGCCGGCTCGGTGACCGCCTCGTCGGCCGCGTCGCGCCACGACCGCGACGGCGTCCACCCGAACAGCTGCTCCGCCTTCGCGACCGCGTACGCGCCGCGGTCGTCGCCCTCCGCGAGCGCGCTCCCGTCGACCGCGCAGTCGTCGGAAACCTCGCCGTACGACTCGCGCAGGAGTTCGAGCAGGGGGCGACCGAGCGCGTTGTCGGCCGCGACGCAGTTGATCGCCTCGTGGGTGCCGAGCGCGACGGCCGAGTCGTCGCCGAGGAGGTCCGCGAGCGCGGCCGCGACGAGGTCGGCGACGTCGCGGACGTCGACGTACGACCAGAAGTTGCCCGCGCCCGCGTTGAGGTCGGTCACGTACTCGTCCGCGCGGCAGGCGTAGTCGCCGGGGTACTGGATCCACGATGGGCGGACGGAGACCGCCGGCACGCCGTGGCGGCGCGCGACCGCGCCCGCCGCGGCCTCCGCGGTCACCTTCGAGAGCCCGTACGGGTCCTCCGGGCGGAGCAGGTGCCCCTCGGTGACCGGCAGCTCATCCGGGAACGGCGTCGGCTCGGCGAAGAAGAAGCCGTACGCACCGTCGCTGGAGGCCTGAACGACCGGCGCGCCCGCCCGCCCGGCGGCGTCGAGGACGTGCTTCGCGGCGAGCGCGTTCGTCTCGAACACCCGCCCCTCGGGGTGGGTTCCGGCCACGGGGATCGCCGCCCAGTGGACGACGGCGTCTGGGTCGACGGCGGCGACGACGTCGAGCGCCTGCTCGCGCTCGGCGAGGTCGGCCGCGCGGAACGAGACGTTCGGCGCGGGGTCGACGCCGAGCCCGGGGTGGTCGTAGTCGACGACGACGACCTCGTAGTCGCCGGCGAGGCGGTCGACGACCCAGCGCCCGGAGGCGCCGCGGCCGCCGGTGACGAGGACTGTCTCCATGCGTCGCCGTCGCGGTCGCGGGGCAAAAACGCAGCGTTGCGCCGAAAACCGCACCGCCGCGGGCGGGCGCCTCCGGGTCGCATCGTCACCGGCTCCGGCAGGCTTTAACGCGCCGAGCGGTAATCTTGGGGTATGGACTGGAAGACAGACTGGGGGTTGCGTGGACGGATGGCGTTCACGATGTTCCTCCTGTTCGCCCTCTACGTCGTGTTCGTTGGAGCCTTGACGGTGTACTTCGGCGACTTCCTCTTCCCGCTGGTCATGCTCGGCGGGTTCGCGGTCGCGCAGTACTTCTTCAGCGACAAGCTCGCGTTGCGGAGCATGGGCGCCCGCGAGGTCGACCCCGACGAGTACCCCGACCTCCACCGGCGGATCGAGCGGCTGAGCCAGCAGGCCGACCTGCCGAAGCCGACCGTCGCGGTCGCGAACACCCGCGTCCCGAACGCGTTCGCGACCGGCCGGAACAAGAAGAACGCCACCGTCGCGGTGACGACCGGCCTGCTGGAGAGCCTTGACGAAGACGAGTTGGACGGCGTCCTCGCCCACGAGCTCGCGCACGTGAAGAACCGCGACGTGATGGTAATGACCATCGCGTCGTTCCTCTCGACTATCGCCTTCTTCATCGTGCGGTGGGGCTGGCTGCTCGGCGGCGACAACCGGCAGGGCGCGCCCGTCATCGTGGCGATTCTGGTGTCGCTCGTCGTGTGGGTGGTCTCGTTCCTGCTCATCCGCGCGCTCTCGCGCTACCGCGAGTACTCCGCGGACCGCGGCGCGGCGCTGATCACCGGGAAGCCCGGCGCGCTCGCCTCGGCGCTGATGACGATCGACGGCCGGATGGACAAGGTGCCGAAGGAGGACCTCCGCGAGGAGGCGGAGATGAACGCGTTCTTCATCATCCCGATCAAGGCCGGCTTCGTCGGCAAGATCGCCTCGACGCACCCGTCGACGGAGAACCGCATCGAGAAGCTTCGCGAGCTGGAAAAGGAGATGGAGACGGCGTGAGCCACGGGCGAACCGTCCGAGCCTCCGTCCGGTCGAAGCCCCGAATCGAGGTCGCGTCGGGAACGTAGTCCGACGGCGGCGACCCCGCGGCGGAACTCCGATACCGTTCGCCCCCTCCAGACGATTCGACCGGCCGATGCGGCACGGACCGCTCTCTGTCAGAACCGGAAACGCGACACGAAAATTTTTTATTAACGACCGGTATTCGCATCGTGTTTATGTATCTCCTGATCGCAGGCCACTCGATCGGTGTCCTCCTCAGGACCGGCGCGACGAGTCTCGTCGGGATTGTGCTGACGGTCGGTCTCGTCGTGGCTGTGAACGTTATCATGAAACTCGTCAGTCGGCTACTGGAGTGAGTCCAGCATCACCGGCTCCCGCGCCCCGCGTCGAGCGGTCGCGCCGCTCGGCGGCGTGAGCGGACTGAGGGGAGTAAGCCCCCTTCGGTTCGTCCCGACATTCGGCTGAGCGTCCGCGCCGCGGCCGGACTACCTTGTGGCGCGGACTTGCACCGGCGAGGATTCGCCGTTCCATCCGTTCCTGCCCGTCGCGTGGTGAAGCCACGATGCCCTCTCCGGGTTAACTCCCTTCCCTTGCGGGTCGGTTCGCGCGGATCATCGGTCGGGGCGGGTGGTGTCGTTGCTGTTCCAGAGCCAGCCGTCTCCGACTCCGGGCGTGTGCCCGGTCGCCTGTCCGGCCGGTGGGGGGACTTTCCTCATGCCGGAGGCACGGGAGTCGGGCTCCCTCTGTCCGTTCTCCCGTTTCGCCCGCCGGCGAATAAGCGGATCGGTCGGGCGCGTCCGCCGGGCGGAATCTGCGGGGTTCGGCGGAGACGCCGCGAACGCCGCGAGCGCGGTGCCACAAGGGAAGCGTTCAAGTCGCCAGCAACGTAATGGACTCTCATGTCCGAGGCCCAGACCGTTCAGCTGTCGTACGACGACGGTGCACGAGCGGTCGAACTCGCGCGGGAGGCGGTGGAGTCGTTCGTTCGACACGGGCAACGCGAACAGCCCGGAAGCATGCGCGAGGCGTTCTACGCCCGCACCGGCGCTTTCGTTCGGCTCCAGTCGACTCGGGGGCGGGGCCGTCTCCGCGGCTGCGCCGGCGCGTGGGACACTTCCGACCAGCTCGGGCACGCCATCGTCGAGGCCGCCATCAAGGCCGCCTCGGGCGACTCCTGCGGCTCCGAGGTGGAGCCGAAGGAACTCGACAACATCACCGTCTCGGTGTTCGTCGTCTCAAACACTGTCCTTACCAACGATCCCGCTGAGGACCTCGAGATCGGCACCCACGGCGTCTCCGTCGACAGCGGTAACGCGCACGGCTGGCTCTATCCGACGGTCCCCGTCGAGAACGGCTGGTCGGCCGCGGAGTTCCTCTCGCGAACCTGCCGGAAGGCGAAGCTCTCGCCCACCGCCTGGCAGGAGGAAGACACGATGGTGACGCTCATCGAGGGCCAGGTGTTCCGAGAGCGCGCCGACGGCGGCGCGGTCGAGGAGCTGTAGGCCGACCCGCTCGCGCCGGGACATCGATCGTCCCGGCCCCGTCGTCTCGCAAACCGTTCCTTCCCGCTCGACGCGTCCCGTTGAGCCGCGGCGCCCTCTCACTCGTGGTCTGTCGCTCCCTCGCGTCTCGACCGCCGAGCGCAGATCGGCGCCCGCGCTCCGACGGTCCCGCGAACCGGTGGCTTTTTGATGTTTTAGGCTAGCCTAATCTCTATGACTCACACGGTCAACGCAGACGGTCGACCGCCCGAGGGCGGTGATCCGCGGTGACCGTCGAGACGCACGTCGACCGCGCCCGGGACCGGGTGGCGGCCGAACGCGACGCCACGGCGGACGAGCGACGAGCGTACGAGCGGTTCCGATCGGCTCTCGCATCGATCCCGACCGCCTCGGCGCCGACCGGCGCCGGCGGCGGGGGCGCCGGTTTCGGGAACGGCACCGGCGGTGGGCCGGGACCGAGCGCCGGCGGCGTCCGCGCCATCGCCGGCGCGACGAACGCGGCGTCGACCGACGGCTGTCGCCGGGTCCGCGAGGCGTTCGCCGAGACGGTGCGGCCCCACAGCGTGCCCGACGGTTCCGACGGCGAACCGCTGCTCGCGACCGTCCGCGAGGAACTGGGCGACGCCGTCGCGGTCGCGCTCTCGCCGAAGACGGACCACGATTTCACCCGCCCGGTCGCGTCGGCGATAGCGTCCGCCGTCGACGACCGGCTCGCGGAGCTCGCCGTGTTCGACCGGACCCTCGAACGCGAGGCGGCGTCGCTCCGGTCCGCCGGCGAGACGGTCCGTGAGACCACCGACTGGCTGTCGACCGCGGACGAGACGCCCCTCTCCGCGCTCGGGTTCGACGCCCTGCGTCGCCGCCACGAGGCGCTCGGCGAGCGGATCGAGGCCTGCGAGGCGCTGCTGGCGGAGCGGCAGGCCGACCTCGATCGGACCGCCAGCCGCGGCGCCGCGGTCGGCGTCCGACAGCGATCGACCGTCGCGTACCTGTACGACGACTTCACGGTGTCGTACCCCGTCCTCTCGACCGTCGCGCGCCTCGTCGAGACGCTCCGCGAGTGCCGGCGGGCGGTCCGCGACCACCTCGTCCGGAGGGCGTAACCGTGTCCGACTCACCGCGCCGCGTCCGAGCCCGCGGCTGGGCGTGGGCCTGTCTCGGCCTGTTCGGCGACCCGGACGGCGCCGACTCGGGCGCCACCGGACCGGACGACGACGCGCCGGACGACTCCGGGTGACGCGCGGCCCGAGCCGGTCTCTCCGACCGCGCCCCGCCGTGCGACAAACTACTCGTCGTCCCCGTACCCCACCGCCTCCGCGTCCGCGAGCGCCCGCTCCGTCGACGCCGACAGGTCGAGGGCCTCGTCGGCGACGACCTCGCCGTCGCGGATCACGGGCTCCATGAGCGAGTCGGCGCCGTCCGGGCCAGAGCGCCCCGCGAGCCCGACCGCGTGGGCGCCGTCTTCGGTGCGGTAGACGGACTTCGCGCCCGAGAGTTTCCCGCGCTTGGCCGCCGGCTCGCCGTCGACGGCGACGAGGTCGAGCGCGAAGTCGACCGGGTCCGCGTTGGAGACGTACCCGCCGACGCCGAACCCGTCGGCGAGGTCGCGCAGGTCTCGGAGGTCCGCGGGGCCGAGCCCGCCGGAGACGTACACGTCCACGTCCCCGTGGCCCCGGGCCTCGAGTTCCCACTGGACCTCGCGGACGATGTGTCGGAAGTCGCCGCGCCGGGACCCGGTCGTGTCGAGCCGGACGCCGTCGAGGTCGTCGCCGAGCGTCTCGACCGCGCGGAGGACCTCGTCGACCTCGTCGGAGTAGGTGTCACACAGCGCGATCCGGGGCGCGTCCCCCGGCACGCCATCGTCGTAGGCGCGCCACGCGGCCTCCTGCTCGCCGCGGCCGAAGCAGATGGCGAGCGCGTGGGGCATCGTCCCGGACGCCTCGCGGCCGAGCAGCTCGCCGGCCGCGACGTGCGAGAACCCGTCGAAGCCGCCGACGAGCGCGGACCGCTCGACCGCCGCGGCCATCGCTGGGTGGACGTGGCGCGCGCCGAACGAGAGCACCGAGGAGTCCGGCGCGGCGAGCCGACAGTCGAGCGCCGCCGTCGCCATCCCGGACGCCTGCGAGAGGAAGCCGAGCAGCGACGTCTCCAGCCGCGCGAACGCCGCGTACGGCCCCTCGATCCGCATCACCGGCCCGCCGTCGAACAGCCGCCCCTCCGGGATCGCGTCGACGTCGACGCCGCGGCCGGCCAGCAGCTCGACGGCGTCGCCGAGGCCGGCGAACAGCTCGAACTCCCCGTCCGGGAACTGGTCCGCGGTCACCTCGGCGACGACGCGCGGGTTCCGCCCCGCCGCCTCCAGCGCCGCCTCGGTCCGCTCGAAGTACGCGTCGGTCGCGCGGCCCTCCCGGATCGCGGCCGCGTCGACGATGTCGAACTCGCTCATGCTCGACGGTTCGGGCGCGGAGACGAAAAGCCACCGTGTCGCGGCGAGCGCGCGACGATCCCGGGCGGATCAGTTCACGTGGATCGCCGTGCGAACAGCCCGAGCGCCGCCATAACGGCGACGAGCGTCGCCGCGACCCCGAATCCGGGAGTGCTGCCGGCGGTGTCGCCGCTCTCGTTCCCGTCGTCGCTCCCGTTCCCGTCGTCGCTCCCGTTCGCCCCGTCGGCGCCGTCGGTTCCGTCGCTCACGTCGCCGTCGTCGCCGCTGTCGCTTCCGCCGTCACCGCCGTCGCCGTCGGCCCCGTCACCCGCGTCCGGGAGCGCGAGGTCGGCGTCCGGCCGGAGTTCGAGGACGCCCGCCGGCGAGGGCGCGTGGGTGATCGTCACGCTCGTCCCGTCGCGCTCGACGCCGTACGCGCCGGGGAAGTCGCTCTCCTCGCCGATCTCGTACACGGTCCCCTCGGCGTAGTCGCCGTCGCCGTGCGCGGTCAGCATCCGCACGTAGGCGTCGCGGAACGCCGCGGCGTCGCCCTCGGTCTGCCACTCGGTCGCCCAGACGTAGCCGTCGCGCTCGCCGTTCCGGTAGGGGTACAGCTCGTCGCCGGCCCACCCCTCGGTCACGGGGTGCGCGTAGTTGTACAGTCCCCGGGTTTGGAGCTCCGCGTCGGTGCGGAAGTGGACGTTGTAGTTCTCCGCGGGGGACCGGTCCGGCTCGAGCACCGAATACTCGTATCCGCCGTCGAACCGCACCCCGGCGCTCTGGTACCAGAACATCACGAACATCGACGCCTCGCCCGCTGTCTCCGCGCCGTCGACCCCCTGGTCCGCGTACGTCTCCCACCCGCCGGTCGCGGCGTCCTCGAAGCTCACGCTGCGCTCCTCGTAGTCGGGGTCCCGGTGGATGACCTCAGCCGTCGACGCCGGCGGGTCGTTCATCGTCTCGTTGACGGCGGCCCAGCCCCCCTCGTCGCGCAGCTCGCGGACGTACAGCGCGCCGTCGCCGTACGGCTGGAGGACGGTCTGGAGAATGCCGAAGTTGAAGTCGGGCACGTCGCCGCCGCCCCCGCCGCTCTCGGGCGGCTCGGCGCAGGTCCAGTTGTCGGCGCAGCGGGCGGCGTACCGCTCCTCGACGTGGACCGCCTCCCCCTCGACGATCCCGTCGACCGCGAGGTCGCCGTCCTGCGTCGCGCCGACGTAGCGCGGGTCGGTGAGGTCGTGGTACTGGTCTTGCATCGCGTGGAGGAGCTCGTGCGCGAGCGTGGAGGGGTCAATATCCGGCGACTCCCCGTCGGGGACGACGATGACGATCTGGTCCGCCGTCGGCGAGTAGAAGCCAGAGACCGCGCCGCCGAACACCGAGTCGATCTCGCTGTTGGCGTTCGCGTCGTCGCCGACGACGAACAGCGCCTCCCACACCTGGTCGTTCCAGCGCCGGAACGCCTCGGAGCCGTTCCCGCTCGCCGTGTCGTTGAGGTACTCGCTCCGGGAGACCGTCTCGACCGGCACGTCCTCCCGGAAGGGGCGCTGACGGACGTGTTCGACGCGCGCCATCGTCAGGTCCGTCAGCGCCGCCAACTGCGTCTCGTTGAGTCCGTCGGTCTCCGCGAAGTCGACCGACTCCTCGTAGTGGGTCCCGTTCCAACAGCCCACCAGTTCGGTGCCGTCACCAGGACCGCACTCCTCGGCCGACGCGGAGGGCACGGCGTCGGACGTCACGGGGCCGTTCCCGGCCGACTCGGCGGGGACCGCGCCGGCGTCGGGGGCGGCGGCGACGCCGGCGGTGAAGGCGACACACAGGACGGCGACCGCGGCAACGATCGCGGCCGCGGTCGAGGGGCTGAGAACCCGTCGCATACGAGATTTATCGGCCGCCCCGGTAAGTAGTTTGTCGGTTCCTTCGGCGCCGCGGCCGGCGGATTTTTTCCTGCCGTGTCGGCGGATCGCCGCGCGGACCCCGCGGAACGGACGACGGTTTTTGCCCCCTGCGCGCTAACCGCCGGTATGGCGTTCGATCCGACAGCAACCGCGGTGGTCGTCGTCGACATGCAAAACGGGTTCTGTCACCCCGACGGGAGCCTCTACGCCGAGCCGAGCGAGGCGGCGGTCGAGCCGGTGACGGCGCTCGTCGACCGCGCCCGGGAGGCCGGTGCGAGCGTGGTCTACACCCGCGACGTCCACCCGCCCGAGCAGTTCGACGAGACCCACTACTACGACGAGTTCGACCGGTGGGGCGAACACGTCGTCGAGGGGTCGTGGGACGCCGAACTCGTCGCCGACCTCGACGTGCGCGACGACGACCACGTCGTCGAGAAGCACACCTACGACGCCTTCTACCGGACGGACTTGGAGGGGTACCTCGACGCGCACGGCATCGACGACCTGCTGATCTGCGGCACGCTCGCGAACGTCTGCGTCCTCCACACGGCCGGGAGCGCGGGCCTCCGAGACTACCGCCCGGTCGTCGTCGAGGACGCGCTCGGCTACATCACCGAGGACCACCGCGAGTACGCGGTCGACCACGCCGAGTGGCTGTTCGGCGAGACGGCGACCCGCGACGAGGTCGCCTTCGCCGCCGAGTAACCGGTGGCGAGCGTTCCGGATGTCGAACGTTCCGGATTTCCGTAATTATCGCGCGCGGAAATCGGCGTGTAATCCTTTTTACCGCTCGCCGAAACCGCAGGGTATGGACATCTCTCGACGGGGCGTGCTCGGCGGCCTCGGCGCGGTCTGTGCGGTCGGCGCCGTCGGCTTCGCGGGCGCGACGGCGGTGACGGACGGCGAGGCGGCCGGCGGCATCGGCGGCGACGGTCCGGGACCGACGGGCGGCGCGTCCGCCGACGGAGGGGGCGGGTCCGGTCCCTCGTCGGCCGGCGTCGATCCCGACGCGCCGTTCGTCGCGCGGGTGACCGGCGACGACGGGACCGACGCGCTGCTGTTCGACGCGAGCGACCTCGACCGCGTCAAGGGCGTCTTCTCCCAAGACGGCGAGTACCTCGTCCAGGTCGTGTTCTCCGAGGCGGGGATCGAGTCGTTCCGGAGCCGCCTCGACGAGGCGGGGGCGACCGACGACCCGGCGGCGTTCGTGGTGTCGATGACGCTCGACGGGACCGAGGTGCGGCGCGTCGAGCTCGACGGGGAGACGGTGGGGGCGCTCACCGGCTCCGAGTGGGGGGGCGTGTTAACCCTCCCGTTCGACGAGGAGACGGTCGCTCGCTCGGTGTACGACCGACTGGCGGACGAGTAACTCGCTTCCGGGGCGCCCTCGACGACTGACTGGTCAGGTATCTCGACGCGGTGAACGGTGGATAGGGTTTTGCCTCTCGACCGCGTGTGTCCGCCGTGAGCGATGCCCCCGCGGACGACGGCGGTCGCCCGTGTCCGGTCTGCGAGACCCCGATGTACCACCGGCACTGTAAGTACGTCTGTCCGGCGCACGGCGTCGTCTACGACTGTAGCGACACGTTCTACTGAGCCGTCGGTCGCGCCGCGCGCCGCGTCGATCGCCGGCACGGCCGGGGTCGATCGGCACCCGAACTGTGTCGTGCGAACTGTTATGTTCTTGGAGGCCGACCTTTCTTTTATGATGGGCGACCCGTACGTGACCCTCCTTGCCGACCCACCGAGGTCAGCATGGTAGAGCAAAAGCAGGTTGCCCGGAGCAAGCGGATCCAGCGCCGCACCGGGAAGACCTTCCACGTCGCCACCCGGCTACTGCCGCAGCGGATTCGTCACCCGACGTACGTGCTGTACGGATTCTTCCGGATCGCCGACGAGGTCGTCGACGCCGAAGACACGGCGCCCCCCGCCGAGCAGCGGGCCGAACTCGACCGGCTCCGGGCGGCCGCGCTCGGCGAGGAGCCGACCGACGACCCCGTGTTGGAGGCGTTCTCCGAGGTGCGCGAGCGGAACGGCATCGCCGACGCGGACGTTCACTCGTTCGTGGACGCGATGGAGAGCGACATCGACACCGACCGCTACGAAACCTACGCGGACCTAGAGGCGTACATGGACGGCTCCGCCGCCGCCGTCGGGCGGATGATGACGTCGATCATGGACCTCGATCCGGAGGAGGAGGCCGAGGCGCTCCCGCACGCCACGAAGCTCGGCGAGGCGTTCCAGATGACGAACTTCCTCCGGGACGTCCGCGAGGACGTCGTCGAGCGCGACCGGATCTACCTCCCCCTAGAGACCCTGCGGCGCCACGGCGTGAGCGAGCAGCAGATCCTCGACTTGGAGTTCGACGAGGATGTCGCGGCTGCGATCCGCGAGGAGATGGCCCGCACGGAGCGCCTCTACGAGGAGGGCGTCGCGGGGATCAAGTACCTCCCCGAGGACTGCCAGCTCGCGGTGCTGCTCGCGGCGGTGCTGTACGTCGACCACCACCGCCTCATCCGGAACCTCGGGTACGACACCGTCTCGACGACCCCGGAGCTGTCGCTCACCCGGAAGCTGTCGCTGCTGGTCCGCACCCGCTGGAAGTGGCAGTGGAACCGCGACCCCGAGGCGGTGTTCTACGACATGTGTACCGATTTCGACCCCAGCCGCGAGTCCCACGGCCACGGACCCCACGGCACGGGCGTTCCCCAGACGGACTGAGCGCCCGTGGACCGCTCCCGGTTCGTCGCCCTCGCGTTCGCCGCGTTCGGTCTCGTGTTCGTCTCCTTCCTCATCCGCGGCACGACCCGACTGGTGGCGCCCTACGGGGTCGCCGTCGCCGCGTCGGCGCCCGTCCTCTTCGCGGCGGCCGGGCTGCTCGCCGGTCTCGTCGTCCTCGCCCTCCTCGATCTGACGGGTGTCCGCCCGCTGACGTGAGCGGCGACGGCCCGCCTCGTCCGGTCGGCCGTGGCACCGCCAGCGCCGCCCGAGTCGGAACGCCCTTGCCGCGCCGACCCCCACGAAGCGTATGGACGTACGAACCGTCGCGGACCTCTCGCCGGCCGAGCGCCGCGCCTTCTTCGAGCGCGACGCCGGCGTCGAGGGGGTCCGCGAAGACGTGCGGGAGATCGTCGAACGGGTCCGCGAGGAGGGCGACGTCGCGGTCCGCGAGTTCGCCGAGGAGTTCGACGGGGTCGCCGTCGGCAACATCGACGTGACGGACGACGCGGCGCGGGCGCACGACGAGCTGGCCGACGCGGACGACCCGGTCCTCGACGCCGTCCGCGAGGCCGCGGCGAACGTCCGCGAGTTCCACGAGCGGCAGCGCCCGGAGGACTGGCGCGACGACTTCGGCGGCCGGGAGCTGGGGCGGCGGTTCCGTCCGATCGACCGGGTCGGCGTGTACGTGCCCGGCGGCGCGGCCGCGTACCCCTCCAGCGCGCTGATGGGGATCATCCCCGCGGTCGTCGCCGGCGTCGACCACGTCGCGGGCGCCACGCCGCCGGCGGCGGATCTGAACCCGGTCACCCTCGCGGCGATCCACGAGGCGGGGGCCGACGCGGTGTACCAGGTCGGCGGCGCGCAGGCTGTCGCCGCGCTCGCCTACGGCACGGAGACGGTGACGCGGGTCCAGAAGATCGTGGGCCCCGGGAACAAGTGGGTCACGGCCGCGAAGTCGATCGTCCAAGGCGACGCCGAAATCGACTTCCTCGCCGGCCCGAGCGAGGTGCTTGTCCTCGCGGACGAGACGGCGGACCCCTCCCTCGTGGCGGCCGACCTCGTCGCGCAGGCCGAACACGACCCGAACGCCTCCGTGGTCGCGGTCACGGATGACGCCGACCTCGCCGCGGCGGTCGCTGACGCGGTCGAGGCGCAGGCGGCCGAGCGTGAGCGCGAGGAGACGATCCGGGCCGCGCTCGACAACGAGGCCTCCGGCGTGCTCCACGCGCGGTCGATGCCCGAGGCCGTGCTGTTCGCCGAGGAGTACGCCGCCGAACACCTCTCGATCGTGGCCGACGACGACGAGGCGCTTCTCGACCGGATCACCAACGCCGGCTCCGTCTTCCTCGGCCCGCACTCGCCGGTCGCCGCGGGCGACTACGCGGCCGGGACGAACCACGTACTGCCGACGAACGGCGGCGCGAAGCGCTACGGTGGGCTCTCCGTGGACACGTTCCTCCGGTCGTCGACGGTCCAGCGCCTCGACCGCGACGCGCTCGACGACCTCTCGGGGACGATCACCTCGCTCGCCGAGGCGGAGGGGTTGGAGGCGCACGCGGAGAGCGTCCGGAAGCGGTTCGAGTAGCGGCGCGCCCGCAATTCGGCGGGTAGCAACGGTTATCTCGCGGAGCCGCCTCGGGACGGTATGTTTCCGTCGCCGCTGACGCTGTTTGAGGGATTCTCCGCGCTGGAGGCGACGGTGGCGGTCCTCGTCGTCTCGGTCGCCGGCGCCTTGGCCATGGAGTTCGTCGTCCTCCGGGTCGCCCGCCGCTACGTCTCGCACACGGACACCGGCTACGACGACATCGTCCTCTCGTCGCTCCGCGCCCCGCTCGTCGTCACCGCCGCGCTCGCGGGAGTGTACGTGCTCACGCAGGTGCCGTCGGTTCGGACGTCGGTACTCGTCGAGCCGCGGCTGCTCGACGCGGTGTTCGGGCGGCCGTCGCTGTCGGTGATCGTCCTCGTCTGGGCGTACGCGGCCAACGGCGTCGTGAACCGGCTCGTCGCCGCGGTCAACGCCGAGGGCGGCCGGTTCGACTTCGCGCCCGTCTTCTCGAACGTCTGGACGCTCGCGGTGCTGGTGGGGAGCGCCGGAACCCTGCTGTGGCTGTGGGGCATCGAGATCACGCCCCTGCTCGGCGCGGCGGGCGTCGCCGGCATCGCGGTCGGCTTCGCCGCGAAGGACACCGTCGCGAACTTCTTCGGCGGGATCGCGCTGTACTTCGACGACACCTACAAGATCGGCGACTACATCGTCTTGGACGACGGCACGGCGGGCACCGTGATCAAGGTCGGCGTGCGCTCGACGACGCTGCTCACCCGCGACGAGGTGCTGGTGACGGTGCCGAACGCGGCGCTCAACGCCTCGAAGGTGACGAACGAGTCCGCGCCCCGGCGCCGCTGCCGCGTCCGGGTCCCGATCGGCGTCGCCTACGGGACGGACGTGGACGCCTTCGAGGCGCTCGCGATGGATGTCGTGGGAGCCGAGCCGCTGGTCCTCGACTCCCCGAAGCCGCGGGCGCGGTTCCGGTCGTTCGGCGACTCGTCGCTCCAGTACGAGATCCTCTGTTGGGTGAACGGGCCCACCCGTCGCCGCCGCGCGCAACACGAACTCAACCGGGCGCTGTACGTGGCGCTCGGCGACGCGGGCATCGAGATCCCGTACCCGAAACGCGACGTGACGGTCAGCGGGGCCGTCGGACCCGCGGCGGCCGCTCGCGACGGCGCGCCCGATCCCGAGCAGGAGCCGAACACTGACGCGGATCCGAGCGCGGACGCGGATTCGAGCGCCGACGCAGCGACCTGACCGGTCGCTCCCGCCGGCAGGGTTTTGAGTGTCGACGCCGAACGCGTTCGCATGAGTACCGAACCGGCCGACACCGGGACCGAGGGGAACGACCCGGCGATCGAGGTGACGCCGGACGCCGCCGAGGAGGCGCTCTCGCTCTTGGAGGGCGAGGGGCTCGACACCGACATCGCCGGACTGCGACTGTTCGTCCAGCAGGGCGGCTGCGCGGGGCTGTCCTACGGGATGCGCTTCGACACCGAGCCGGAGGAAGACGACCTCGTCGTGGAACACCACGACCTCCGGGTGTTCGTCGACCCCGCGAGCAAGAACTACATCGGCGGGAGCACGCTCGACTACGAACACGGGCTTCAGGCGGCCGGCTTCGAGGTCGAGAACCCGAACGTCGTCTCCGAGTGCGGCTGCGGCGAGTCGTTCCGCACGTAGCGGTTCCCCGCCGTCACCGGGGCGGTTCCGGCCTCCGCTTCGCTTCCGTTTTCTCCCGACCGCCGAGTCCGCCGCTTAAGTCGCTCCGCCGGGTAGCGAGAGGTATGACGCTGGAAGCGACGACGACACCGGACGGGGAACGCGTGTACACCGACCGGTCGCGCACGGAGCGCGGCGCGGACGGCCCCTTCTACCTCGTGTTCGCGGACGAGGCGGGGGAGTCCCGCTGGGGGTTCCGCTGCGGCAACTGCGGGTCGTTCGACACCGCGATGGACACGATGGGCCGGATCCAGTGTACCGAGTGCGGAAACCTCCGGAAGCCGGACGAGTGGGACGCGGCCCACGAGTGAGCCTCCGACGACGGGACGCGCTCGCGGCTCTCCGCGGCGTTCCCGGCCGCCCCGCCGGTTCTCTCTGTCCGAAATCGTGAGAAAGTTTATCACGGATGGTGCCGAACTTCGAGGCAGATGGCCACTGCGAGCATCCCCCCGACGACCGAGGCCAGAGACGTCTTCCGCGAACTGGGTTACACCGTCTCCGAGGGCGGACGCGAGTTCGTCGCGGAGCGCAAGTGGCGGCGCGTCCTCGTGACGGTGCTGTGTCTGGACGACGACGACCTCGACCCGTATCTCGCAGACGGGGGCGACACACCGCGACTCCGGTGTTTCGTCACGTGGCGCGACCGCGCGGCCGACCTCCAAGAGCGGCTCGTCGCCTCGAAACCCCCCTACGACTGGGCGGTCATCGGCATCGACCACGACGGCGAGGACTTCGCGGTGATGGAAGGCGCGCCCGGAAGTCCGTAGGGGTCCTCCAGCCACGGGCCCGTCCCGCGACGCCTATTTTTATCTCCCCATGCGTCCTACCAGCACGTGACATGGTCTTCAAGAAGATCACGCTGATCGGGACGAGCGAGGAGAGCTTCGACGCCGCGGCCGACGACGCCATCGACCGCGCCGAGGACACGCTGGACAACGTCTACTGGGTCGAGGTCGAGGAGTTCGGCGTCGAGTTGGACAGCGCGGCCGACCGCGAGTATCAGGCGGAAGTCGAGGTCGCGTTCGAACTGGAGGGATAAGGGGTAGGCGGTTTTTTGATTCGCTCGTAGCTCCGAGCGGCGGCGCCGCCCGATTATAGATTGGTCTCGACGGATCGCCGTCGAACACCACCGAAGCCCCAGCCGCGAGGGCTCGCTGCGATCGCTGCGCGCCTCCGTCGGTCACTCCGTCCCCTCCCTCGGTGCTTGCGTCGCGCGCCGTCGCGGCTGCCCCTTCGAGTCCCGCCCGCCCACACCACAACCGCACCGCACGCCTCCCCAGCCTCGTCAGCCGCCGTCGCTTCGCTCCGGCAACTGACTCGAGCGAGGGACCGAAGGTCCCTCTGGCAGCCGGCGCGTAGCGCCGGCGACCTCGCGCGCGCTGGCTTCGCGGCCTGCCGGCGGCTCGCAGGCACGCGCCACCGCGACGGTCGTTTACAACCGATACCGCGGCGGTCACCTATTTACCCGCCCGTGCCCACGACCCGGCAATGACCGCTTCACGCGCGCCGGCCGAGCCGGCGGTCCGGGAGTTCGAAGCGACGGTCGACCGCGTCGACGGCCGCGAGGTCGTCCTCGACGAGACGTACTTCTACGCCGAGTCCGGCGGCCAGCCCGCCGATCGGGGGACGCTCGACGGCCACCTCGTCGACGACGTGACCGAACGGCGCGGAGACGTGGTCCACGCCCTCGACTCCGACGCCGACCCCGACCTCGCGCCCGGCGACGAGGTCACGGGCTTGGTCGACGACGCGTTCCGGACCTACTGCGCCCGCGCACACACCGCCTCCCACGTGCTGTACGGGGCCGCGCGCCGGATCGCCGAGGACCTCGGCTACGCCGGCTTCGACATCTCCGAGACGAAGGTCCGCGTCGACCTGACGACCGCCGAGCCGTTAGACGACGGCGACCTGATCGAGTTAGAGCGGCTCGCGAACCGCGCCGTCTGGGACTCGCTGCCCGTCTCGTGGGCGACCCACTCGGCCGAGGCGGCCCGAGATGTCGACGGGATCGCGTTCAACACGAAAACGGAGGAGGGTGCGATGAGCGGCGGCGCGGTCCGGGTCGTCACCGTCGGCGACGCCGACGACCCCTGGGACGTCGCCGCCTGCGGCGGGACCCACGTCGAGAACACCGCGGATATCGGGCCGATCGCGGTGCTGGACCGGTCGAACCCCGGCGAGGGCGTCACCCGCGTCGAGTTCGCCGTCGGCCCGACCGCCATCGACGAGCTCGGCGCGGTCCACGCTGCCGCGCTCGACGCCGCGACGACGCTGGACGCGCGCGTCGGCGACCTCCCCGACGCGGTCGACCGCCTCCGCGAGGAGGCCGACCGGCTGGAGGCGGACCTCCGCGAGGCGCGCGGGGACCTGCTCGCCGCCCGCCTGCGCGACCTCCCGACGACCGAGGTCGACGGCGCGTGGTGGGCGGTCGGGACCGTCGACGACGCCGACCCGAACGAACTCCGGGAGCCGGCGACCGCGCTCGTCGGCGGCGGCGCCGACGCGGACGACGGCCCCGACGCCCTCGCCGCGATTGGCGCGGGTGACGCCCCGTTCGTCGTGGTCGCGGCCGCGGAGGACACGGCCGTCGACGCGGGCGACATCGTCGGCGCGATAACCGCCGAGTTCGGCGGCGGCGGGGGCGGCGGCCCGACGTTCGCGCAGGGCGGCGGCCTCGACGCCGACCCCGCGGCCGTCGCGGCGTGGTTCCGGAAGCGATGACGGGCAAGCTGGGACCCGACGCGCTCGCCGCGGCGCTCGCGGCGACCGGCGCGCCAGACGCCGCGGTGGCGCGGGGGCCGGCCTACGGGGAGGACGCGGCCGCGATCGACCTCGTCGACGCCGCCGAGACGCTCGTCGTCGCGGCCGACCCGCTGTCGCTCGCGGCCGAGTCGGTCGGGACGCTCGCGGTCCACGTCGCCTGTAACGACGTCGCCGCGAGCGGGGCCGACCCGCGGTGGCTCACGCACACGCTCTTTTTGCCCGACGGCGATCCCGACCGCCTCCGGACCGTCGTCGACCAGGTCGACGCGACGGCGCGCGAGCTCGGGTGCGCGGTCGTCGGGGGCCACACCGAGGTGCTCGACGCGCTCGACCGCCCGCTCTGCTCGATGACGGCGATGGGGACGACGGACCGCTTCGTGTCGAGCGGCGGGGCTGAGCCGGGCGACCGCCTCCTTCTCACAAAGGGGGCGGCGATCGAGGCGACGGCGATCCTCGCGACCGACTTCCGCGAGGAGTGCCGCGCGGCCGGCGTCCCGGCCGCGACGCTCGACGCTGCCGCCGGCTTCCTCGACGAGGTGAGCGTCGTCCCCGACGCGGCCGCGGTCCGGGACGCCGCGACCGCGCTCCACGACCCGACAGAGGGGGGCGTCGCGACCGCCCTCGTCGAGATGGCCGCGGCGAGCGACTCGGTCTTCGCCGTCGAGCGCGACGCGGTCCCCGTCCGCCCCGAGACGCGCGCCTGCTGCGACGCGCTCGGCGTCGACCCGCTCGCGACGTTCGGCTCCGGCGCGCTGCTGGCCGCGGTCCCGCCGGACCGGGTCGACGACGCGCTCGACGCCCTCGACGCGGTCGGGATCGGCGGCGCGGAGATCGGCTCGGTCGAGGGGGCTGCGGGCGACGCCGCGGGCTCGGGCGACGCCGCGGACTCGGGCGACGCCGCGGACTCGGGCGACGCCGCGGACCCGGCTCGCCCCGCGGGAACCGTCCGAATCGACGGCGAGCCGCTCGCCGAGCCGCCCCGCGACGAGCTGTACCCGCTGTGGGAGGCGCGCGAGGCGGAGGAGTAGGCGCGTCACCGGCGCCGGTGCCGAAGCCGTCCGGGACGCCGGGTCGGGCGGTCCCGCCGATCGCTCACCTTTTTCGGTGAGGGACCGAAGTCGGTGACATGACCGGAGCACGCGTCGGCTCGGCGCTCACCGACGAACAGCAGGCGGTCCGCGACCTCGTCGAGGAGTTCGCGGCCGAGGAGGTCCGACCGACGGCGGCCGAAGCCGACGAGACGGAGACGTTCCCGGAGGACGTGTGGGACGGGCTCGCGGAACTCGGCCTGACGGGGCTGACGGTCCCGGAAGCGTACGGCGGGTTCGGCGCGGGGAAGACGACGTACGCGGTCGCCAACGAGGCGCTGGCGCACGGGTCCCTCGCAGTCGCGACGGCCCTGTCGGTCCACTGCCTCGCCACCTCCTGTATCGCCGAGTTCGGCAGCGAGACTCAGCGCGAGACGTGGCTCCCCGAGATGGCGGAGACGGGCCGCCCGGTGGGCATGTTCTGTCTCTCCGAGCCGCACGCGGGTTCGAATCCCGCGGAGATGTCGACGACCGCGACGTACGACCCCGAGACCGACGAGTACGCGCTCAACGGCGAGAAGCAGTGGATCACGAACGGGAAGCGCGGCGGCGTGGCCGTCGTCTTCGCGAAGGTCGACGACGAGGCGCACGACCCCGACGACGACGCGATCACGCAGTTCCTCGTCCCCGCCGACACCGAGGGGTTCGAGGTCGGCAAGAAGGAGGAGAAGCTGGGCCTCCGGGCCTCGGACACGACCGGGATCACCTTCGACGACTGCCGCGTCCCCGCCGCGAACCGGCTCACCGAGCCGGGGAAGGGGCTCTCCGCCGCGTTCCGGACGCTCACCGAGGGCCGGATCGGCATCGCGGCGCAGGCGGTCGGCGTCGCGCAGGCGGCGCTCGACGAGGCGAAATCCTACGCCGAGGAGCGCGAGCAGTTCGACCGACCGATAAGCGACATCCAGACGATCCGGCACAAGCTCGCGGAGATGTCGACCGACGTGTCGGCGGCGCGGCTGCTCGTCCGCGAGGCGTGCCGGCAGGCAGAGGCGGGCGAGGACTATCGCGTCGCCGCATCGAAGGCGAAGTACCGCGCCAGCGAGGCCGCGATGTCGGTGACGAACGAGGCGATCCAGATCCACGGCGGCTACGGCTATACGACCGAGTTCGACGTCGAGCGCCTCTACCGCGACGCGAAGATCACGGAGATATACGAGGGGACGACCGAGGTCCAGAAGACGATCATCGCCCGCGGGGTGTTCGGCGAGTGACCGACGGTGACGGGTCTCAGTTCGCCGCCTACGACGCGGTCGTCTACGACCTCGACGGGACGCTCGTCGAGCTCGCGGTCGACTGGGACGCGGTCGCCGACGCGGTTCTCGATGTGTACGCCGAGCGCGCCCTCATCCCCCCGACTGAGGAGCTGTGGGACCTCCTCGGCGCGGCCGACGAGTACGGGATCCGGGCTGAGGTCGAGGAGGCGATCGCGCTCCACGAGCGCCCCGGCGCCCGCGAGTCGACCCGGCTCCCGCTCGGGGACCGACTCGCGGCCGCGACCGCGGACGACGAGTCCGCGGACCCACACCCCCCGGCTGGCGTCTGTTCGCTCAACTGCGAGGACGCGTGCCGCATCGCGGTCGAGACGCACGGCCTCGGCGACGCGCTCGTCTCGGGTGCGATCGTCGGCCGCGACACCGTCGGAAGCCACAAGCCCGACCCGGCGTCGCTGCTCGCGGCGATCAACCGCCTCGGGGAGGCCCCGGAGGACACCCTGTTCGTCGGCGACTCGCAGAGCGACGCGGTCACCGCCGAGCGCGGCGGCGTCGACTTCGCGTGGGTCTCGGAGCTGCTCGCCGAGTAGCGACTCGCACCGCGCCGCCCGCGGGTCAGTCGATCTTCTCCCCCTCGTCAGTCTGTTCGTCGGTCGGCTCGGTAGACTCCGGCTCGGCGTCTCCGGCGTCAGCGTCGGCGTCTCGTTCCGCGCTCGCGTCAGCGTCGGCGTCCCGTTCCGCGCTCGCGTCGGCGTCGCTGCCAGAGCCGCCGTCGCCGGCCTCGGCGCGCCGCGCGTACAGCGCGACAGCGACCGCGGTGACGAACCAGATGGGCGCGCCGATCCGGACCGCGAACGCGGCGCGCGCGCCCCACGTCTCCAGCGTCACGAGCGTCGACAGCAGCGCCGCGGCGGGCGCGCCGACGAGGATGGTGACGACGAACGTCGTCTGCATCACCCACGCGTAGTCCACCCCCTCGTACTCGGCCCGCTCGACTGGTTGCACGCGACCGACTCGGCGGCCGAGCGGCAAATCGGTGGCGGTCGGCGGCGGTACCGGGGTCGCGCCGCCGCCCGGCCGCGCCGCCCCGCCTTTCCGGTTCCCGACGATTTTACGGCGTCGCGCGGGTGACTCCGAGGTATGACCACGACGCGGGGACTGCGGGAGGGCGACGATCCGATCACGATGTTGACCGCATACGACGCCCCGACGGCGGCGATCGTCGACGAGGCGGGGATCGATGTCGTCCTCGTCGGCGACAGCATGGGCAACGCCGCCCTTGACTACGACTCCACGCTCCCCGTCACGCTCGACGAGGTGGCGAGCCGGACCGCGGCGGTCGCGCGCGCGACCGGGGACGCGCTGGTCGTCGCCGACATGCCGTTCCTCTCGTTCGGCGTCGACGAGGCCGAGTCCGTCCGCAACGCGGGTCGACTCCTAAAACAGGCGAACGCGGACGCCGTGAAGATCGAGAGCGGCCCCCACACCGTCGACACGACCCGTCGCATGACCGAGGTCGGGATCCCGGTGATGGCGCACCTCGGCCTGACCCCGCAGCACGTGAACCGGCTCGGCGGCTACACCCGACAGGGGACCGAGCAGGACGCCGCCGAGGAGATCATCGACCTCGCGGGCGCCCACGCCGACGCCGGGGCGTTCGCGCTCGTGCTGGAGCACGTGCCGGCGAACCTCGCGGGCGCGGTGACCGAGGCGCTGGATATCCCGACGATCGGCATCGGCGCGGGCCCCGACTGCGACGGACAGGTGCTCGTGATCAACGACGCGGTCGGGCTCGGAGAGTGGTCGCCGCCGTTCGCGAAGCAGTTCGGCGACGTGCGCGGCGAGATGGTCGACGCCGTCGAGGCGTACCGGGATGCCGTGACGAGCGGCGAGTTCCCGGCCGAGGAGCATTCGCACGTCGAGGAGGCGCTAGAGGACCTGTACTGAGGCCGCTCGATCGTCCGGGGTCAGACCGGGAAGAACCCCAGCACCGTCGGCAGTTCGTTCGGGTCTACCTGCGTCACGGTGACGTAGAGGACAGTGAAGATCACGGCGTTGTGGAGGCCGTGGAGCAGCGCGGGGACGACGAGGTTCTCGGTGTACTCGTACACCGCGCCGAACACGAGGCTCGGCACGAACAGGATCGAGATCGTCGTCAGGCGCGCGGAGAGCCCGCCGGTCAGCGCCATCACGTGGATGGTCGCGAAGATGGCGGCCGCCAGCGCGATCGACGGGGCGGCCGGCAGCGACTCGCGGAGGCGCCCCTGGACGACTCCCCGGTAGAGGATCTCCTCGCAGGGCCCGATGACGAGGAACGACGCGGCGACGAACAGCGGGATGATCGCCGGATTCCCCATCGCCAGCTCCGCGCTCTGGTTCGCCGCGGTCTCCGTCCCGAGCAGCTGGACGATCGTCGAGACCACGAGGATCAGGATCAAGATCACGACCCAGCTGCCGAGGACGATCCCGATCTCCTTGAGGCTCGGCACCCGGACGCCGAGGTACGAGACGATCCCCTCGCGGTCGAAGCCGCGCCACGCGAGGTAGCCGACCGCGAGCCCGCCGAACGCGACGTACTGGCCGAACACCAGCGTGAGGACCACGCTCGCGACGAGCGAGAGCCCCCCGGTCAGCGAGTCGATCGCGAAGACGGCGACCCCGCTCGCGAGCGCGATGACCGGGCCGAGGACGCCGAGGAGGAGGGCCGTCGCGACCGCGACGCCCGGAGAGCCGGCGCCCCCGCCCGACCCGTCCGCGTCGCCGACGGCGTCCGGCCCGACGTCGTCGAACTCGTCCGAGACGCCGCCGTCCGTGGCCCGGTCGCCGCTGGAGGGATCTGTCATTGCCCCGCGTAGGGGCCGCCCGGCAAAATGGTTGTCCGTGTCGGAATCGACGACGGCGCGGTATCGTTCCGAGACGGCGACGGTGCGATATCGCGCGGAGACGGCGGCGCCACGACGCCGTGCCGAAACGGCGACGGCGCCGAAGGCGGGTCCCGACCGCCTACTGGTGGAGCAGCTCGTACCACAGCACCGCGGTGACGGCCCGCCCGTCGCGCAGCTCGTCGTCGACGACCGCGGCGAGCAGGTCGTCGTACGGCACCGTCTCGACCGCGATCGACTCGTTGTGGTCCAGCTCCCGCTCGGCGGTCGGCTCGCAGCCGGTCGCCAGCACGTGGTGGTGGACCGCGTTCGCCATCCCGTTCGTGGGCTCGACGGCCGTCAGCCGCTCGAACGCGTCCGCCTCGTACCCCGTCTCCTCGGCGAGTTCGCGGGCCGCGGCGCGCTCGACCGCGGCGGTCGTCGGCTCTCGGCCCGCGGGGCCGCCGTCCCCCGCCGCCCCGTCTTCCGGCTCCATCGTCCCGGCGGGAATCCCGCGGTTCACCCGGCCGACGGCCTGTCGCCACTCGTCGATGACGACGACGTCGCCGTCGGGCGTCAGCGGCAGCACGACGACCGCCGGCGGCTCGTCGACGTAGTGGAACCCGTCCGTCTCGCCGTCCGGGAAGCGCACCTCGTCCCGGCGCACGTCGAAGCCGGGGCAGGCGTAGTCGATGTCGCTGTCGAGCGTCTCCCACGCGAGGTCGGCGGAATCGTCCATGGATCGCGGTCGTCGCTCGGGGCGTAAATAGCCGGCCGTCGCGCGTTCGATCCGGTCGCACGCCCACGCCGGTCACGCGGCCCGGACCCGGTCGACCGCGAGACGGCCGACGGTCCCGGCGACCCACGCGAGCGTCCCCAGCGCGAGGGCCTCGACCCCGACGAAGACGAGCCCGTCGAGTCCGAGGAGCGCGGCGACGCGCTCCGCGAGGGGCCGCCCGGGCAGGCCCAGCAGGTAGTGGTCGGCGTTGCTCCCGAGCAGCGCTCCGTAGACGGAGAGCCACGCGAGCGCGACCCCGGCCCCTCGATAGGCGAGGCCCGCGGTCACGAGGACGCCGAGGGCCGCGGCGTCGAACGCGAGGAACACCACCCCGCCGGCGTGAGCGAAGACCCCCAGCCCGTAGGCGGCGAAGGAGACGACAAAGAGCAGCGGCGGCACGAGGAGTCGGTACCGGCGCGGCGAGCAGTCCGAGTTCGAGCCGAGGAGGACGCGACGAGCGAGGGACATGTCCCCGGATCGTTTCGGCCGCCCCATGAATCCACGCGTCGGGCGCGGCTCACGACCAGTCGCCGAGCGACGCCTGTCCGTCCCCCGTCCGGCGCTCTGCCTCGTTCCCCGTCGCGTCGCCGTCCGCGGTCGGCTCCCCGTCTACCCAGTCGGTGAGCTTCCCGCCGTCGCCGTCGGTGCCGGCCGTTCGACCGACCGACCCGCGGGGGCGGTCGGCCGCGCCGTCGCTCCCGTCTCCCGGCCCGTCCCCCGGTTCGAATCCGCCGAGCGTCGCCTGATCCGTCTCGGCGAAGTCGAGCTTGGAGACGCGCACGCCCAGCTTGCGGACGCGGGTCTCGTCGAACTCGCCGAGCAGGTCGAGCGCCACCTCCTCGACGAGGTCGGGGTCGTCCACGGGACCGGGCAGGCTCCGGACGCGGGTGTTGACGTCGAACGGCGGCTCGACCGCCTTGATCCCGATTGTGCGGTAGAGGCAGCCGCGCTCGCGGGCGCGGCGGGCAACGTCCGCGGCGAGCGCGGAGACGGTCTCGCGCTTGGTCGGCTCGTCGGCGGTCGTCGGGAGCGCCGACTCCCGCGAGAGGCTCTTGGGGAGGCCGGTCGGCGTCACCTCCCGGTCGTCGTCGCCCGCGGCGCGTCGGGAGAGCTCCGGCCCGCGCTCGCCCAGCTCCGCGGCGAGCCGGTCGCGGTCGGCCGCGGCGAGGTCGCCCGCGGTCTCGATGCCCAGCTCCGCCAGCGTCCCCTCGGTCACCGGGCCGACCCCGTGAACGTCGGCGGTCGGCAGCGGCGCGAGGAACTCCGCGACCGACCCCGGCGGCACGACGACCAGCCCGTCCGGCTTGTCGGCGTCGCTGGCGACCTTCGCGGCCGACATGTTCGGCGCGACGCCGACGCTCGCCGGCACCCCGGCCTCCCGCTCGATCCGGTCTTTCACGTGGCGGGCGTATCCCTCGGCGAGCGTCCGCGCCTCCGCGGGGCCGGCGGCCCCGCTCGGCGGCGGGTCGGTAGAATCGTCGCCGTCGTCCCCGTCACCGCCGTCGCTCGGACTCCCGCCGCCACCCCCGGCGACCGCCCACGAGGTCCGGTCGGTGGCGTCGAGGTACGCCTCGTCGATGCTCACCTCCCGGCGCGTGTCGGCGCAGTCGCGTAGGACCTCCTTCACCTCGCTCGCCACGTCCTCGTAGAAGTCGAGGTCGACGGGGAGGTACCGCCCGGTCTCCTCCGGGTCGGGCGCGTCCGGGTCGTCGGGGTCCGCGTCCGCGCGGCGGGGGAGCAGCTCCAAGGCCTCCGAGATCGGCATCGCGCTCTCGACGCCGAACTCGCGGGCCTCGTAGCTCGCCGTCGCGACCGCGCCGATCGACTCGCCCGGTTCGTACCCCATCCCGACCACGACGGGCTCGCCCGCGAGGTCGGGGCGGCGCAGCCGCTCGCAGGAGGCGTAAAAGCAGTCCATGTCGACGTGGCAGACGACGCGGTCCGCGTCGTCGTCCCCGCCGCCGGCGCCCGGGAGCGTCTCCCCGGCGACTGGCGTCCCGCCGGTCATCGATCCCGACTCCGCGCTCCGCGGTCTTAAGAACCAGCCACGCGCGCCGGAAGTGGAACGCGGACCGCGGTCGCCGCCGCCCCCGGATCCAGATCCGATAGCCGGGTCGGTAGTCGTTTATTCCTCGCGATCGTTCGTTCACGTATGCCCGCCGCGATCGACGTGTTACACGTCGACGACGACCCGTCGGTCCTCGACCTCACGGAGGCGTACCTCGAACGCGAGATCGACTCCGTGGCGGTGACGAGCGTGACCGACCCCGAGACAGCCTTGGACCGGCTCGACGAGGCCGCCTTCGACTGCGTGGTCAGCGACTACGACATGCCCGCGATGGACGGGCTGGAGTTCTTCGACGTGTTCAGCGACCGCCACGGGGAGACCCCGTTCGTGCTGTACACCGGGAAGGGCTCGGAAGAAATCGCCAGTCAGGCGCTCAACGCCGGGGTCACCGGCTACTTCCAGAAGGGCGGTCCCGAGCAGCTCCGCCGGCTCGCGAACCGCGTCGATCAGGCGGTCGAGGAGCACCGGACCAAAGAGATCGCCGAGCGCTACTCGACGGTCATCGAGGCGCTCGGCTACCCCGTCTACGTCGTCGACGAGACCGGCGTCTTCCGGTTCGTCAACGAGCCGTTCGCCGAGCTCACCGGCTACGACCGCGAGGAGATCATCGGCCAGAAGCCCGGGTTCATCAAGGACGACGCGGCGGTCAAAGAGGCCGAGGACCGCCTCGGCACGATCCTCTCGTCTTCGGGGCCCGACGTCCAGCATTTCGGCGTCGACATCGTCCCGAAGGAGGGAGAGCCGATCCCCTGTCGCGACCACATGGCCGCGCTGCCGTACGAGGGCGACTCGTTCAACGGCAGCGTCGGCATCCTCCGAAACGTCTCCGACGAGCGCGAGCGCCGCGCGGAACTGGAGACGAAGACCCGCGCCCTCGACGAGGCGCCGGTCGGGATCACCATCACGGACGCGGACCGGGAGGACAACCCCATGGTGTACGTCAACGACCGGTTCGTCGAGATGACCGGGTACGACCGCGAGGAGTCGATCGGCGTCAACTGCCGGTTCCTCCAAGGGCCGGACACGGAGGAGGAGTCGGTTCAGGAGCTCCGCGACGCGATCGACGCCGACGAGCCGACGAGCGTCGAGCTGCTGAACTACCGGAAGGACGGGACGGAGTTCTGGAACCGAGTGAGCATCGCCCCGATCTGCGACCCGAACGGGACCGTCACGCACTGGGTCGGCTTCCAGGAGGACATCACGGCGTTCAAAGAGCGGGAGGCGGCGCTCGAACGACAGAACGACCGGCTCGACTCCTTCGCGAGCATCGTCTCGCACGACCTGCGGAACCCCCTCAACGTCGCGCAGGGGCGGGTCCAACTCGCCCGCGAGGCGTCGGACGACGCGGAGAACCTCGACGCCGCGCTCGACGCGCTCGCCCGGATGGAGTCGATCGTCGAGCGGACCCTCGCGCTCGCCCGCGAGGGAGAGACGGTCGGCGACCCGGAGCGCGTCGACCTCGCGGACGTCGTCGCCGACAGCTGGTCAACCGTCGACACCGCGGACGCGACCCTCTCGGTCGAGACCGACCGCGAGGTGCTCGCCGACCCGGACCGCCTCCGGAACCTCTTCGAGAACCTGATGCGCAACGCGGTCGACCACGCCGGCGACGACGTCTCGATCCGGGTCGGCGACCTCTCGGACGGCTTCTTCGTCGAGGACGACGGGTCGGGGATCGACCCGGCGGTCGCCGACTCGCTCTTCGAACCCGGCGAGAGCGGCGGCGCGGGCACCACCGGATTCGGCCTCGCGATCGTTCAGGAGATCGCCACCACGCACGGGTGGACGGTCGAGGCGACGACCGGCGAGGACGGCGGCGCGCGGTTCGAGGTCCGCGGCGTCGACAAGCGGACCCCGGCGACCCCCTGAGCCGCTCGGTCTCGGTCGACACCGAGACCGCGGTTCGACGCTCGTCGGCGACCGAAACCGGATCGACTCCCCCCGTTCACAAGCGCCTTTATCATCCGTTCCGAACCCAGAGTGAATGGGGCTCCTCTCCGGCGTCACCGACACCGACCGGCGCGTGATCGTGCTGGCGCTCGCGCGAATGGTCGGCGCCGCCGGGAACTCCTTTCTCATCGTCGTCCTCCCGCTGTACATCACCAGCGACCTCGTCGACATCGAGGGGTTACTCGGCGTCGAGGTCGGGGTCGGCGCGGCCGCGGTCACGCTGACCGAACCGCTCCTCATCGGCGTCGTGCTCTCGCTTTTCGGCTTTCTCAACAGCCTCTCGCAGCCGTTCACGGGGCGGCTCTCCGACCGCGTTGGCGCCCGTCGTCCGTTCGTCCTCGCCGGAATCCTGCTCCTCGGAACCGCGAGCGGGCTGTACACGATCGCGACGAGCTACCCGGTGCTGGTGGCGCTGCGGGCGATACAGGGGCTCGGCGCGGCGCTCATCATCCCCGCCACGGTCGCCCTCGTGAACGAGTACGCCGCGAGCGACGCCGACCGCGGCGGCAACTTCGGCGTGTACAACACGTTCCGGCTCATCGGCTTCGGCTTCGGCCCGGTCCTCGCGGGCGCGGTCGTCGCTCGCGGGCCGTACGACCTCTCCGCCGTCGGGCTCCCGGTCCTCGACGGCTTCGACGCCGCCTTCGTCGCGGCCTGCGCGGGGGCGTACCTCAGCTTCACGCTCGTGTTCCTGCTCGTCCGCGACGCCGACGTCGAGGCCGAGGCGGGCGACGACGTGTCGATCCGGGTCCGCGGCGAGGACCGCCTGCTCGACCCCGTGTTCACGCTCGGGCTCGCGACCGTCGCCATGGGCGCGTGCATCGCCCTGTTCGCGACGCTCCAGAACCAAGTGAACGTGCGGCTCGACCAGCCCCCAGTGTGGTTCGGCGCCCAGTTCGCGGCCGTGACGATAGCGAACGTGGTCTTCCAGGTCCCCGTGGGCCGCGCCAGCGACCGGATCGGCCGCCGGCCGTTCCTGCTCGCCGGCTTCGTCATCCTCGTCCCGACGACGCTGCTTCAGGGGATCGTGACCGAGCCGGCGCTGATGATGCTCGTCCGGCTCGGCCAAGGGATCGCGGTCGCGTGCGTGTTCGCCCCGTCGCTCGCGCTCGCCGGCGACCTCGCCCGCGAGGGTGAGTCCGGGACCACCCTGTCGGTGCTCACGATGGGCTTCGGCTTCGGCGTCGCCCTGGGGCCGCTGGCGTCCGGCTGGCTCTACGGCTTCGGTTTCGTCGTCCCCTTCGCGGTCGGGGCCGCGGCCGCCGTGCTCGCGCTGATCGCCGTCTTCACGCAGGTGGAGGAGACGCTCGATACCGGCGACGAGCCGGCCGCGGCGGCCGGCGCGGACTGAGCGGGAGAGCGGGCGGAAATCCGCACCCGGCGCTCGTTTCGCGCGTCGTCAACACTCAGCTTCGGCGTAGTACATGCCTCCGCCGTTCTCGTCGACCGGACTGAACGCGGATACACACTCGTCGTCCTCACTCTCTTGTGCCACGCTCTCCGTGAATAGACTGGCTTCGTCGATCGAATCCGCGGATATCGTGAGTTCCAGGTCTCCCTCACCACTCATCCAACTTTCTTTTAAATACACTCCGCCCGTCGCTCCGCCTTGCTTCGGGCCGAATCGGAACCCGTCCTCGGATACGACCTCGTCGCCTCGCTCCGCAACTATCGTGACACCGACGGTCTCGTCCCGCAGATTCACCACGTCTATCTCCCGAATTTCCACCTGCGGGTCGTCGTCGGAAATACAACCGGCGGTGAGCCACCGCGAGGGCTCCGAGGACCTCGCGGCGTCTCCGTTTCGGCACTTCGGTTCACAATCCGGAAACATCGTTTAACCATGCGGCCCGTCGGAGTTCTCTGTTCCGACGAGTACAATCCGAGGCGCGTCCGGGTAGCAGACACGTCCTCTCGGCCCCCTCCGCAGTCAACAGAGCCAAACCGGTCGCGGCCGAACCGCCTCGCGTGCCGAGCGACCGCCTCCGCTGCGTCGACTGCCGCGAGCCGATCCCCGCCGACGCGCGGATCTGCCCGCACTGCCGGACCATCCAGCCGTCGCCGCTGCTGGACGTGGGCGTCGTCGTCGCCGGCGTGTTCGCGCTGCTGTTCGGCGTCGTCCTGACGGTGATGACCGTCGGGACCAGTCGCCTCCTCGGGTTCGTCCTGCTCGTCGTCGGGTTCGGCCTCGCGGTCGGCGGGTACACGCGATACATCGATCGACGAGCGACGAGCCGGGCGCGGTGAGTCCGCCGCTCGCCGCCCGTTTTCCGTCCTCGCGGCTGCGACAATTTAAGTAGCAGCGCGCGCCACGGTACGGACATGCTCACCCCACTCAACGGCGGCTTGGTCCTCGCGGGGCTGGCGCTCGCGTTCGTCGGCGCGGCGGTCTCCGTCTACGCGGTGACGCTGACGGGGCTGCTCGTCGGCGCCGGCGCCGGCTACCTGCTCGCGCCGAACGTCGTCGGCCTCGTCGCGGTCGACGGCGCCGTCCTCACCGCCGGCGCGGTCGCGGTCGGCGGCCTCCTCGGCGGCTTCCTCGCGTACGCCGGGCTCTCCTTCGCGGTGCTCGGCATCGGCGCGGTCGTCGGCGGGTTCGCCGGGCGGTTCGCCGTCGGCCCCTTCTACGCGGCGGACGCCGCAGGGGTCGAGGGGACGGCGCTGCTCGTCGGCGCGACGCTGGCGGGCGTCGCCGTCGGCGCGCTGTTCGGGTTCGTCCTCACCCGGACGACGCTCGTGGTCTCGACGGCGCTCATCGGCGCGGCGTTCGCCTCGCGGTCGCTGACGCCCGCGAGCTTCGAGACGGCCGCCGCGGAGACGACCGTCCAACCCCTCCTCTTCGACCTCTCGGCGCCCGCGTTCCTCGCGGTGTTCGTCCTCGGGGCGCTCTCGCAGCTGGGGCTGTTCCGGTTCGGCTACGTGACGAAGCTCGTCGGGCTGCTGCCCGGCGCGCGCCGGTGGACGGCGGACGACGACCGCGACGCGGACGCGGCCTGACCGCCTCTCAGACGCCCCGACGCGGTCACTCGTACTCGTAGAACCCGCGACCGGTCTTCTTGCCGAGGTCGCCCGCCTCCACCTTGCGCTTGAGGAGGTACGCCGGCTTGTAGCGGTCGCCGAGTTCGTCGTGGAGCGTCTCGCTTGCGTCGAGCGCCACGTCGAGGCCGATGTGGTCGGCGAGTTCGAGCGGCCCCATCGGGACGTTCGTGCCGAGCTTCATCCCGCGGTCGATGTCGGCCTTGTCGGCGACGCCCTCGTCGTACGCGCGGATCCCCTCGTTTATCCACGGCATCAGGATCCGGTTGGTGACGAACCCGGGCTTGTCGTCGGACTCCCACGTCTCCTTGCCCAAGTCCTCGGCGAAGGCGTGCGCGAAGTCGACGACCGCCGGGTCGGTGCGCTCGCCCACCACGACCTCGACGCCGTCCATGATCGGGACGGGGTTCATGAAGTGGAGGCCGACCACGTCGCTCGCGCGCTCCGTCGCGCTCGCGATGGTCGTGATAGACAGCGTGGAGGTGTTCGTCGCGAGGACGATGTCGTCGTCGGTGACGCGGTCGAGGTCGCCGAACACGTCGCGTTTTACCTCGAGGTCTTCGATCACGGCCTCGACGACGAGGTCGGCGTCCGCGAGGTCGTCGAGGGCCGTCGTCCCCGTGATCCGGTCGCGGACCGCTTCGGGGTCCTCGTCGAGCGCGCCCTTTCCGGCCAGCCGGTCGAGGCTGTCCTCGACGCTGTCGAGGCCGCGCTCGACGTACTCGCGCTCCACGTCCCGCATCACCACGTCGTATCCCGCCGACGCCGCGACCTGCGCGATCCCGTTGCCCATCGTCCCGGCGCCGACGACGCCGACGACCTCGATTTCGGAAAGCGTTCGCATGTGACTCGCTGCCGCGCCGCGGCTGGTAAGTATTGCGAAAGCCGGGCCCGAACGCGTTCGCACCGAAGAAATTAACAATTCGAGTAGTAACGCGTTTCGAAGCCGATCGCGCAAAATCGACCCGAGGCGCCGCTCAATCGGCCGCTAAGTTTCTTTACGTCCGCCGGCTTCACCACAGCCCTTTTTACGTATGTAACGGAACTACGAACTGATGCTTCCTCACGCCGCCGACGACATTTCGCGCGACGGTAAGTCGCTCATTCTCGCGTACGACCACGGGCTCGAACACGGGCCGGTCGACTTCGAGCCGAACCCGGACACGGCGGACCCGGAACGGATCTTCGAGCTCGCCACCCACGAGGCGGTCACCTCGCTCGCCGTCCAGAAGGGGCTCGCCGAGGCGTACTACCCCGACTACGAGGACGAGGTCAACCTCCTGTTGAAGCTCAACGGGACCTCCAACCTCTGGCGGGGAGAGCCGAACAGCGCCGTCAACTGTACGGCCGAGTACGCGGCCGAACTGGGGGCCGACGCGGTCGGGTTCACGGTCTACGGCGGGTCGAACCACGAGGTAGAGATGGCCGAGGAATTCCGCGACGCGCAGGAGGGCGCCCGCGAACACGACATGGCCGTCGTCATGTGGTCGTACCCGCGCGGGCAGGGGCTCCGCAACGACGCGAGCCCGGACGTCATCTCGTACGGCGCGCGGCTCGGCCTGGAGCTCGGCGCCGACGTGGTGAAGGTGAAGTACCCCGGCTCCGCCGAGGCGATGGGCGACGCCGTCGAGATGGCCGGCCCCGCCGACGTCGTCATGTCCGGCGGGACGATGCGCGACGACGAGGCGTTCCTCCGGAACGTCTCGAACGCCATCGACGCGGGGGCCACCGGCATCGCCGTCGGCCGAAACGTCTTCCAGCGCGACGAGCCCGAGCGCATCCTCGACGCCTTGGAGGCCGTGATCTTCCAAGAGTCCGACCCGGCCGAGGCGCTGGCCGTCGCCGAGAGCGACGACTGATGTCCTCACCGGACTCGACCGTCGACGCGGTGTTCGACGCGGTCGCGGCGACGGCCCCCGAGATCCGCGCCGCGCTCCCCGGCCGCCGCGTCGAGAGCGGGACGGAGAACGAATCCGGCGAGTCGGTGCTCGCGGGCGACCTGTACGCCGACGAGCTCCTCGGCGACGCGATAACCGCGGTCGACGGCGTCGGCTCGTTCGTCAGCGAGGAGCGTGAATCGGCGGTCGACGCGGGCGGCGCCGTCGGGAGCGGCGCGGGCGACGCGCTCGCCGTCGCGATCGACCCCCTCGACGGCTCCTCGAACCTCCGGTCGAACAACGCGATGGGCACCGTCGTCGGCGTGTACGACGCGCCGCTGCCCGCGAGCGGCCGCGACCTCGTCGCCGCCGGCTACGTCCTCTACGGCCCGATCACGACGATGGTCGTCGCCGACGAGACGGGCGTCCGCGAGGAAGTGGTCACCGCCGACGGCGACGGCGTCGAGAGGTCCGTCGTCGAGGCCGACCTCTCGCTGCCGGCGACCCCGACCGTCTACGGGTTCGGCGGTCGGGTGCCCGACTGGCCCGCGGACTTCCGCGCGTACGCCCGATCGATCGAAGACGAGCTGAAGCTCCGGTACGGCGGCGCGATGGTCGGCGACGTGAACCAGGTGCTCACCTACGGCGGCGTGTTCGCCTACCCCGCCCTCCGGAGCGCGTCCGAGGGGAAGCTCCGGCTACAGTTCGAGGCGAACCCGATCGCCTACATCGTCGAGCGCGCGGGCGGCGCGTCCTCGGACGGAACCGGCTCGATCCTCGACGTGGAGCCCGAGGCGGTTCACCAGCGCACGCCGGTTTACGTGGGCAACGAGGCGCTGATCGAGCGGCTGGAAGCCGCCGTCGACGCGGAGTAGCAGCGGGGTACCGCTCCGGACGAGCGGCGCGCCGCCCCGGGCCGCCGGCCGACGCGGGCCCGCCGAATCCCGCATGGAAAACTGTTTAGGATCTACCGCAAATCTTGCGTCCATGAAAGTCCATGTCGGCGCGGCGGCGACGCCCGAGGAGGCTGCGGCGATCGCGAAGTCGCTCGCCGAACACCTCGGCGTCGACGTCGACGTCCACGTCGAGGGCGAGGAGACGCCGGTCGCCAGCGCCGAGCCGTCCGAGCCGAGCTACCCGCTCGACGACGACCTCGGACCGACCGACCGCGAGCGCGACCTCCGCGCCGAGATAGCCGACATCCGCGAGGGCGGCCCGAAGAAGTACCGCGACCGGCTCTCGGAGCAGGGGAAGCTGTTCGTCCGCGACCGCCTCGACCTCTGGTTCGGCGGCGAGGGCGGGACCCGCGGGACCGGCGACGCCGGCGCCGCGGACGGCGACCCCGCGGGGGTGAAGTTCGAGGACGGGAAGTTCGCCGCGTTCGACGACTGGCACCCCGACGCGCCCGCCGGCGAGGACGAAGCGGGGAACGAGCGCGGCGGCGACCGCCTCCCGGGCGACGGCCTGCTGACGGGCGCGGCCGAGTTCGAGGGGCGCGACGTCCACTTCATGGCCAACGACTTCACCGTGAAGGCGGGGTCGATGGCGTCGAAGGGCGTCGAGAAGTTCCTTCGGATGCAACAGCGGGCGCTGAAGACGGGGAACCCGGTGCTCTACCTGATGGACTCCTCCGGCGGTCGGATCGACCAGCAGACCGGCTTCTTCGCCAACCGCGAGGGGATCGGGAAGTACTACTACAACCACTCGATGCTCTCCGGCGCGGTGCCGCAGATCTGCGTTCTCTACGGCCCCTGTATCGCCGGGGCCGCCTACACGCCCGTCTTCGCGGACTTCACTGTGATGGTGGAGGACATGTCCGCGATGGCGATCGCCTCCCCGCGAATGGTGGAGATGGTCACCGGCGAGGAAATCGATCTGGACGATCTCGGCGGGCCCCGCGTCCACGCCGAGGAGTCCGGCTCCGCGGACCTCGTCGCGCGCGACGAGGAGCACGCCCGCGAGCTGGTCGCCGACCTGATCGGCTACCTCCCCGACCGGGCCGGCGAGAAGCCCCCGCGGCGCGAGACGAAGCCGCCGAAGCTCTCGCCCGACGGGATCGACGAGCTGATCCCCGAGTCGCCGAACCGCCCGTACGACGCCCACGACCTGATCGACCGGATCGCCGACGCCGAGTCGGTGTTCGAGCTGAAGGAGGGGTACGGTCCGGAGATCGTCACGGCGTTCTGCCGGATCGACGGGCGGCCGGTCGGCGTCGTCGCCAACCAGCCGACGGAGCGGTCGGGCGCGATCTTCCCGGACGCCGCGGAGAAGGCCGCGGAGTTCATCTGGACCTGCGACGCCTACGAGATCCCCCTGCTGTACCTCTGTGACACGCCCGGCTTCATGGCCGGCTCGCAGGTGGAGAAGGACGCCATCTTAGAGAAGGGGAAGAAGATGATCTACGCCACCTCCTCGGCGACGGTGCCGAAACAGACCGTCGTCGTGCGGAAGGCGTACGGCGCGGGCATCTACGCGATGGGCGGGCCGGCCTACGACCCCGAGAGCGTCATCGGCCTCCCCTCCGGCGAGATCGGCATCATGGGCCCCGAGGCCGCGATCAACGCGGTCTACGCCCGGAAGCTCGCCGAGATCGACGACCCCGAGGAGCGCGCCGCCGAGGAGGAGCGCCTCCGCGAGGAGTACCGCGAGGGGATCGACGTCCACCGCATGGCGAGCGAGGTCGTCATCGACGAAATCGTGCCGCCCTCGGACCTCCGCGCCGAGCTCGCCGCGCGGTTCGACTTCTACGAGGACGTTCAGAAGGACCTGCCGGACAAGAAGCACGGGACGATCCTCTGACCGGACGAAACGGGCGGAGCCGGGCTACAGCGCCGCGACGAGGTCGCCGCCGAACAGCCCGACTGCGCTCTCGACGCCGAGCGCGACGGCCAGCCCGATTCCCAGGAGCGCGCCGGCGTAGGCGGCCGACCCGAGCAGCGACGCGGCGGCGAACCGCGGCGCGGACACCGACGACGCGCTCGCGCTGGGCACCGCGAGCCACCCGCGCGTCCCGGGGACGGCGTTCGAGGCGGCGACCGCCGGGAGCCCCCACCGGTCGAGCCAGCGCGTCGCGCCGTCCAGTCGCCCCGCGTCGATCGGGACGGCCCTCGACGCCGTCGGATCCAGGTCGAACCGACGGACGGCGACGAAGAGCAGCGACTGGCCGGTCGTCGCCCCGACGACGGCCGCCGCGAACACCGGGACGACCGCCACAGCGTCGACCCCCGCGGCGACCACCGCTGCGACAAAGAGCGTCCGCGCTGGCAGCACCTTCCCGACGAGGGCGCCTTCGAGCGCGAAGACGACGAAGACCGCGACGGCGCCGTAGGTGCCGACGAGGGCGAGCGCCGTCTCGGCGTGGGCTCCGATCACGACCGCCCTCCGGGCCCCACAGCTAAAACACCCCCCGAGCCGGCTGTTCGCACGCGTCAGGCCGCTCCGCGGGCCCGGTCGCGGTCGCCGCCCCCGCCTCGGGTGGCTATTTATCGGCCGCGGGCCTCGTGGACGCATGGTCACCGTCGGCGACACCGCCCCCGACTTCGCCGCGCCCGCGGTCGGCGGGGCTCCGGACGGCGACGCGGAGCGCACCGCAACCGAACTGGCGCTGTTCCGGTTGGTCGAGGCGCACGACGCCGTCGCTCTCTGTCTCGCGCCCGCGACGTTCGTGCCGCCCTGTACCGCGGCGCTCGCCGCGGTCCGCGACGCCGGCTGGTACGACCGCGACGGCCTCGCCGTCGTTGCGCTCACGGGCGACTCGCTGTACGCGGCGTTCGCGTACGCCGACCGGTTCGGACTCCCCTTCCCGGTCGTCGCCGACTTCCACGGCGGCGTCGCCGAGTCGTACGACCTGCTCGCCGACTCGTGGGAGGGGCATTCGGGCATCCCGCGGCGCGCGACGGTCGTGATCGACGGGGACTGGACGGTCCGGTTCGCCGAGGCGACCGACGATCCCCTCGACCGCGCCGACCCGGCGCCGGTCCGGCGCGCGGCCGAGACGCTCCGCGAGATCGGGATCGACGTGGACCGGCCGCGGGTGAACTACGACGGGCCGTGGTGAGCGCGGCGCGGACGAGCGCGACGGCGGCGCGGTCCGTGACTCGCTCGGTCGCGTCACGCGTCGGCGTCGCCGTGGTTATTTGACGCCCCCGCGCGGAGGGGGCGACATGGACGCCGCCTTCGCGGAGTACCTCGACGAGTTCACGCGCCGCGACTGGGAGACGCTCGACCCGGCCGCCGTCGCCGACCCGGTCAGGGTCGCGGTCGTCGGCCTCGGCTGGTTCGCCCGGGAGTGGGCGCTGCCCGGCATCGCGCGGTCGGCGTACACCGAGGCCACCGTCGTCAGCGATGTCGACCCCGCGGCGGTCGAAGCGGTCGCCGCCCAGCGCGACCTGACGGGCCTCACGCCCGAGGAACTGCGATCGGGGGCCGCCGCGGACGCGTACGACGCCGTCTACGTCGCGACGCCGAACGCGACCCACCTGGAGTACGTCGAGGCCGCCGCACAGCAGGGGAAGGCGGTCCTCTGCGAGAAGCCGCTGGAGGTGACGCCGGAGCGCGCGCGGAAGCTGGTGGCGGCCTGCCGCGACGCCGGGGCGCCCCTGATGGTCGGCTACCGGATGCAGACCGACCCCGCCGTCCGGCGGCTCCGCGACCTCCTCGACGCGGGCGTCGCCGGCGAGGTGATCCACGTCCACGCGACGATGTCGCAGACGATGCTCGGCGAACTCGGAAGCGACACGGACCAGTGGCGGCTCGACCCCTCGCTGTCGGGCGGCTGCGCGGTGATGGATCTGGGCGTCTACCCGCTCAACACGACGCGGTTCGCACTCGGCGAGGACCCGGTCCGGGTGTCCGGCCGGACCCGGTGGGAGCACGAGGCGTTCGCCGACGTGGACGAGCACGCCTCGTTCCGACTCGAGTTCCCGGACGACGTCGACGCGTTCTGTACGGTGAGCCAGAACGCCCAGCACGCGAGCCGGCTGGAGGTCACCGGGACGGACGCCAGACTCGTCCTCGACCCGGCGTTCTACGAGCGCGAGGACCGCGGATTCGCCGTGGTTCGCGGCGGGACGCGGGTCGATGTCGACTTCGAGCAGGTCCACCAGATCGAAGAGGAGTTCGCCTATTTCGGTCACCAGCTGCTGGCCGACGAACCGTTCCACCCCGACGGCGAGCACGCGCTCACGGACATGCGCGCGCTCGCCGGCGTCTACGAGTCGGCCGAGACCGGGCGGCCGGTCGAACTCGGAGACTGAGCCGCGACCGCGGCTGCGAGCCCACTACTGTTCGATCCCGTACACGTCGCTCGTCCAGTCGCGGGCCGGGGTGTCGTACACCGGGGCGTCGCGGTCGCGCCCGTCGAGCCGTCGCCGATCGGCCTCGTCGAGCTCCCAGTCGAGGTCGGCGTTGGCCCGGACGTGCTCCGGGGTCGACGAGCGCGGTAGCGGGACGACGCCGCGGTCGATCGCCCACCGGATGATCACCTGCGCCGGGTGCTTGTCGTACTGCTCCGCCAGCTCGGCGACGACCTCGTCGCCGAACACGTCGGTCCGCGCGAGCGGGGCCGCGGCCTCGATCACGGTGTCGGTCTCGCGGCAGTAGTCGACGAGGTCGGGCCGCTGGAACCACGGGTGAAACTCGATCTGGTTGACCGCGATCGGCACGTCGGAAATGTGGTGCGCGCAGCTGAGCTGGTACGCGCTGAAGTTCGAGACGCCGATATCGCGGACGAGCCCCCGCTCGCGCAGCTCCGCCATCGCCTGGAGCGTCTCGCGCAGAGAGATGGCGGGGTTCGGCCAGTGGATCAGGTACAAGTCGAGGTAGTCGGTGCCGAGCCGGTCGAGTGACGCCTCGCACGATTCGATCACCGACTCGTAGTTGAGGTTCTTCGCGAGCACCTTCGAGGTGAGGAAGACGTCGTCGCGGTCGACGTCGCTCGCCGCGAGCGCCTCCCCGATGACCGCCTCGTTGCGGTACCCCTCCGCGGTGTCGATGTGCGCGTAATCGGCGTCGAGCGCCGCCCGAACGCTGTCGGCCGTCTCGTCGTCGTCGAGGTCGTACGTGCCCAGCCCGAGCGCCGGCAGCTCCGCGCCGCCCGGGAGCGTCTTCGTTGGTACGGTCACGCGAGGGGAGTTCGCCGGATCACCGATTGAAACTACCGGTCGGGGAATCTCGTGCGGCGGCGCGTGCCTGCGAGGCCGCCACGCGGCCGAGCAGCACGCGCGAGGGAGTCGTGAGCGAAGCGAGCGGAAGTCAGGCCGGTACATGACCGCAGGGAGTACACCGGCCGAGATTCGAACTCAGAATCAGACGTGCCCGCTCACGGCTCGCTCCGCTCGCCGTTCGCTGCGCGCGACTGATAGCGCTCAAGTCTCTCTCGGTCATTCTGCTCACTTCGTTCGCAAGTCCGCTGAGCGGAGTGAAGCGGACGCTGACTGGCGCAGTCAGTCGGAAAATGCATCGGCCGAGACTCCCGCGAGCAGAGCGAGCAGGAGTCAGGTCGGGGCACGACCGCAGGGAGTGCACCGGCCGAGATTTGAACTCGGGTTGCAACCATGGCAAGGTTGCGTGATACCACTACACTACCGGTGCGTGCTTCGCATCCGATCGTAGTCCGGGTCGGAGATATAAGGGTTCCGAACGACGGTCGGCGGAAGGGTCATCGGTGCCGCGCCCCCACACGGATCCGTACCCGAACGATGACCGACCTGCCCGACCGCGCCGACCGACGCACCGTCCTCCGCGCGACCGCCGGGCTCGCCGGCATCGCCGCGTTTCCCGCCGTCGCCGGCTGTCTCGGGGGCGGCGGCTCTCCCGGCGGCGACGAGGCCGGAGGCTCCGGCGACGACGGCGGCGACGCCCCGCCGGACGACGGCGCGGGCGTCGCGTACGACGTCGAGACCGTCGCGGAGGGGTTCGAGAACCCATGGGCGCTCGCCTTCCTACCCGACGACGGTCGCCTGCTGGTCACAGAGCGACCGGGACGGCTCTCGCTTGTCGACCCCGCGGACGGGGCCGTCGAGGCGGTCGCGGGCGCGCCAGAAGTGTTCGCGGAGGGGCAGGGCGGCCTGCTCGACGTTGCGGTCCACCCGGACTACCCGGTCGACCCGCGCGTCTACCTCACGTACGCGGCGGCGAACGACGCGGGCGAGGCGACGACGCACGTCGGGACCGGACGGCTCTCGCTCGACGGCGGCGACGCGCCGGTGCTCGACGAGTTCGAGCCAATCCGGGTCGCCGAGCCGTTCCGCGACGGCGCGAACCACTTCGGCTCCCGGGCGACGTTCGGCCCCGAGGGGTCGCTGTTCGTCACGGTCGGCGACCGGCGCGACACGGACTTCGGACCCGACCACGTCTCGCAGGACCGTTCGAACGAGCTGGGCGCGACGCTGCGGCTGACCCCGGACGGCGACGCCCACCCTGACAACCCGTTCGTCGACGACCCGGACGCGGCCGACGCGCTGTACAGCTACGGGCACCGGAACCCGCAGGCGATGGCGGTGCGGTCCGAGACGGGCCGGATCTGGCAGTGCGAGCACGGCGAGGAGGACGGCGACGAGATCAACGTGATCGAGCGCGGCGGCGACTACGGCTGGCCGGTCGCCAGCGAGGCGTGCCGCTACGGGACCGACGACCCCTTCGCGCCGGGCCACGAGGACCGCGACGGCGTGATCGCGCCGGTCCACCACTGGCCGTGCGGGTCCGGCGGCTTCCCGCCGAGCGGCGCGGTCTTCTACGACGGCGACGCGTTCCCCGAGTGGCGGGGCGACCTGTTCGCGGGCACGCTCGCGGCGCGGTACCTCGGGCGGTTCACGGTCGACGGCGACGGCCTCGACGCGACCGTGACCGAGCGCGAGCCCCTGCTCGCCGACCGCGGGTGGCGCATGCGCGCGGTCGCGGTCGAACCGGACACGGGGAACCTCTACGTCGCGGTCGATGACGACGACGCGCCGGTGGCGCGGGTCGTTCCGACGTGAGGGGTCGCCTCCGCGGCGACGCGGATCCGTGTGACGAGTTGGCTCGGATTCGCGGGCGGAATCCCCACGCAGACCCCGTGTGAACGCGGCACAGCCGGATATCGGGACCGCTATCCTTTTACCGTGCCGTCCGGAATCGAAGGTTACAGTCTCGCCACGATGCGTACCGAAGACGGACTCACGATCTGTGTTCCGTCTTCGCTCGTCCGGGAAGCCGAGGACGACCGCGAGGCGACTCGCAAACTCGGCTACGTCGCCCGTGCGGCGGCGGTGTTCCGGGCGGATCGGCTCGTGGTCTTCCCCGACCGGGAAGGCGACGGGCGACGGGGCGGGGAGTACGTCCGCACCGTGCTGGGGTACGCCGCGACGCCGCCGGAGCTCCGAAAGGACCTCTGGGGGCAGCGCGACGAACTCCGGTACGTCGGTGTGCTTCCCCCGCTCCGCGTGCCGTGGCGGACCGGCTCGACCCCTAGCGGGGAAGAGTCGAAAACACAGGGACTCGTGACCGAGGTCGGACCTGAAGGCCGCGTCCGGGTCAATTCCCCGCTGCGGGAACACCCGATCTCCCTGCTCGTCCCCTCCGGAATGGAGGTCGAGCGGGGGGAGCGCGTCACCATCAGGGTCTCTTCGAGAGAACCGGTCCGCGCCCGCATCACCGGGAAGCCGGAGGTCGGCTTCCAGGTCGCGGCCGCGGACCTGTCGGAAGCGCTCGCCGGCGACGGACTGGCCGTCGCGACGTCGCGACACGGAGCGGAACTCTCCGTCTCGCGGCTCGGCGACCTCGTCTCGGACGCCCGCGAGGCCGGCGGTTACACCGTCGCCTTCGGCGCGCCCGAGCGGGGGCTTCCGGAGATGCTCGGGCTTTCGCCCGACCGCATTCGGGCGGCCGTCGCCGACGGCCGCTCGGTCGAACCCGATCCGGGGTTCGACCTCTGGCTGAACACGATCCCGGCACAGGCGAGCGAGGTCGTCCGGACGGAGGAGGCTCTGTTCGCGACCCTCGGCTCGCTCACACTCACGGAGTAAACACATGCCACAACCAAGCCGACCACGAAAAGGCTCGCTGGGCTACGGCCCGCGCACCCGCGCAGACAGCGAGGTGCCGCGCATCCGTTCGTGGCCAGAAGACGACGGGGCCCCTGCGCTGCAGGGATTCGCCGGCTACAAGGCCGGGATGACCCACGTCATGATGGTCAACGACGAGGCGAACTCGCCGCGTGAAGGGATGGAAGAGGCCGTCCCCGTCACCGTCGTCGAGACGCCGCAGATGCACGCCGTCGCCGTGCGCGCCTACGAGAACACGCCGTACGGACAGAAGCCGGTCGAAGAGGTCTGGGCGACCGAGTTCCACGAGGAACTCGACCGCGCGCTCGACCTCCCGGCGGAAGACACCTTCGAGGCAGATGCCGACGAGCTCCGCGCGCTGCTCGACGACGACGTCGTCGACGACGTGCGCGTCATCACGCACACGGCGCCCTCGGAGCTCTCGAACGTCCCGAAGAAGAAGCCCGACATCATGGAGACGCGCGTCGGCGGCGGCTCCCTTGAGGAGCGCGCCGACTTCGCGCTGGACCTCGTCGCGGAGGGCGGCGCCCACGAGTTCGGCGACGTCTTCCGCGCGGGCCAGTACACCGACGTCTCCGGCATCACGAAGGGGAAGGGGACGCAGGGTCCCGTCAAACGCTGGGGCGTTCAGAAGCGGAAGGGCAAACACGCCCGCCAGGGATGGCGGCGTCGGATCGGCAACCTCGGTCCGTGGAACCCCTCCCGCGTCCGCTCCACCGTCCCCCAGCAGGGGCAGACCGGCTATCACCAGCGCACCGAGCTCAACAAGCGCCTCATCGACTTCGGCGAGGGCGACGACGCCTCCGTCGACGGCGGCTTCGTCAACTACGGCGAGGTCGACGGTGAGTACGCGCTCATCAAGGGCTCGCTGCCCGGTCCGGACCAGCGCCTGCTGCGGTTCCGCCCGGCCATCCGGCCGAACGACCAGCCGCGCCTCGACCCCGAGGTCCGGTACGTTTCCACCGAATCCAACCAGGGATAACCAATGAACGCAACAGTACACGACCTGGACGGCGAGGAGGCGGGCAGCGTCGAGCTGCCGGCCGTCTTCGAGACCGCGTTCCGACCGGACCTCATCGGTCGCGCGGTCGACGCCGCTCAGGCCAACCGGAAGCAGGCCTACGGGGCCGACGAGTTCGCCGGGCTGCGGACGCCCGCCGAATCGTTCGGCTCCGGCCGCGGGCTCGCGCACGTGCCACGTTCCGAGAACGTCGCCCGTCGCGTCCCGCACGCCGTGTCGGGGCGCGCCGCGCACCCGCCGAAGGCCGAGAAGGACCAGTCGAAGCAACTGAACGACAAGGAGCGACAGCTCGCGATCCGGTCGGCCATCGCGGCCACGACCGACGCCGAGCTCGTCGCCGAGCGCGGCCACGCGTTCGACGAGGACCTCGACCTCCCGCTCGTCGTGAGCGACGAGTTCGAGGACCTCGAGAAGACGCAGGACGCCCTTGGCGTGCTCGAAGCCGTCGGCGCCGACGCCGACATCGAGCGCGCCGAGGAGGGTCGCTCCGTCCGCGCCGGACAGGGCAAGGCCCGCGGCCGCAAGTACCGCCAGCCCAAGTCCGTCCTCGTCGTCACCAGCGAGGAGCCGTCCCGCGCCGCCCGCAACCTCGCGGGCGTCGACGTCGCGACCGCTCGCGAGGTCAACGCGGAGGACCTCGCGCCCGGCGCGCACCCGGGCCGACTCACGCTGTGGACCGAGAGCGCCGTCTCGGAGGTGGCCGACCGATGAACTCGATCATCGAGCATCCGATCGTCACCGAGCAGGCGATGAACGAGATGGACTTCAACAACAAGCTGCTGTTCCTCGTCGACGTGGACGCGACCAAACCGGAGATCGAGTCCGAGGTCGCCGAGCGCTACGACGTGGGCGTCGTCAACGTGAACACGCAGGTGACGCCGCAGGGCGAGAAGAAGGCGGTCGTCACCCTGTCCGCGGACGACGACGCGACCGAAATCGCCTCGCGTATCGGGGTGTTCTGAGATGGGACGACGAATCCAAGGACAACGGCGCGGACGCGGCGGCCCGACGTTCCGGGCCCCCTCCCACCGTTACAAGGCGGAACTGTCGCACAAGAAGCTCGAAGACGTGGACACGGTCACCGGCGAGATCGTCGGGATCGAACACGACCCGGCCCGCTCGGCCCCCCTCGCGGAGGTCGAGTTCGAGGACGACGACCGTCGGCTCGTACTCGCGCCGGAAGGCGTGCGCGTGGGCGAGACGATTCAGGTCGGCGTCTCGGCCGAGATCAAGCCGGGCAACACGCTCCCGCTGGCGGAGATCCCCGAGGGCGTCCCGGTGTGTAACGTCGAGAGCAACCGCGGGGACGGCGGGAAGTTCGCGCGCGCCTCCGGCGTGTCGGCGACACTCCTCACCCACGACCGCGACGTCGCGGTCGTCCAGCTCCCCAGCGGCGAAGTGAAGCGACTCGACCCGCAGTGCCGCGCCACGATCGGCGTGGTCGCGGGGGGCGGCCGGACGGAGAAACCCTTCGTCAAGGCCGGCAACAAACACCACAAGATGAAGGCGCGCGGCACGAAATACCCGCGCGTCCGCGGCGTCGCGATGAACGCCGTCGACCACCCCTTCGGTGGCGGTGGTCGCCAACACCCCGGCCAGCCGAAGTCCGTCTCGCGGGACGCCCCGCCGGGACGCAAGGTCGGTGACATCGCATCCAAGCGCACCGGACGAGGTGGCAACAAATGAGTTCAGACTACCGAACCGGCCGCGAGGGCGAGGAGTTCGCCTACCGCGGTCACTCGCTCGACGAGCTGCAGGAGATGGACGTAGACGAGGTCGCGGAACTGCTCCCCGCACGCCAGCGGCGAAGCATCGTTCGCGGACTCGGCACCGAACAGCAGAAGCTGCTGGAGACGGTCCGGAGCCGCGACAAGGAGACGACGGCGGACGACCCGATCCGGACGCACCTGCGCGACATGCCGATCCTGCCGGAGTTCGTCGGCGTCACCTTCGCCGTGTACAACGGCCACAGCTTCGAGCGCGTTCAGGTTGAGCCCGAGATGATCGGGCACTACCTCGGTGAGTTCCACCTCACGCGAAGCACCGTCGAACACGGTCAGGCCGGCATCGGCGCGACCCGGTCCTCGAAGTTCGTGCCCCTCAAGTAACCCATGGGAATCAACTACAGCGTCGAGGCCGACCCGGAGACCACCGCCAAGGGGATGCTCCGCGACCGGCCCATCAGCGTGAAGGACAGCAAGGAGATCTCCCGAGAGATCAAAGGCGAGACGGTCGCCGACGCGGAGGAGTTCCTCCAGGAGGTCATCGACGAGGAGACTTCGGTGCCGATGCGCCAGCACAACGCCGGCGCGGGCCACCGCTCCGACATCGACGGCTGGGACGCGGGACGGTACCCCGAGAAGGCCGCCAAGGACTTCCTCAAGCTCTTGGAGAACGTCAAGAACAACGCCGACGAGCAGGGGTTCGACGGCGAGGCGATGGTCATCAAACACGTCGCCCCTCACAAGGTCGGCGAGCGACCCGGTCGGAACCCCCGCGCCGCGGGCGCGACCGAGTGGAACACCACGCTCGCGGACGTCGAACTGATCATCGAGGAGCCGGAGGCTGACAACTAATGGCTGACGAACACCAATTCATCGAGGACGGCCTGCGCCGTTCCCAGATCAACGAGTTCTTCGCGGACGAGCTCGGCCGCGCCGGCTACGGCGGGATGGACGTCGCCCAGACGCCGATGGGCACGCAGATCGTCCTGAAGGCCGAAAAGCCCGGGATGGTGATCGGGAAGGGCGGGAAGAACATCCGCAAGATCACCACCGAGCTCGAGGACCGCTTCGACATGGACGACCCGCAGATCGACGTTCAGGAGGTCGACGAGCCCGACCTGAACGCACAGATCGTCGCGGACCGTCTGGCGAACGCCCTCGAACGCGGCTGGTACTTCCGGAAGGCCGGTCACACGACGATCGACCGCATCATGGACGCGGGCGCGCTGGGCGCCGAGATCGTCCTGTCCGGCAAGGTCACCGGCGCGCGCTCGCGCGTCGAGAAGTTCAACCGCGGCTACATCAAGCACAACGGCGAACCCGCCGAGGAGGTCGTCGACCACGGCCAGGGCGTCGCCGTCATGAAGCTCGGGACGATCGGCGTCAACGTGAAGATCATTCCGCCGGGGGCGACGCTCCCGGACGACTTCCAGATCCGCGAGGACGCCGAGGTCCCCGAGGTCGAGCAGGCGGCCGCCGGCGCCGGCGACGACGAGGGCGTCGAGGCGCTGCTCGAAGAGGATCCGGAGGAGGTTCCCGACGTGGGCGCCGACGAGGATGTCGATGTCCCCGACGAGGACCCCGCGGATGTCATCGACGAGGAGGTCGTCGAGGAGGTCGTCGAGGAGACGCAGGACACGGCCACCGAGGCGACCGACGTCGCCGCGGAGGAGCCGGTCGGCGACGCGGACGCCGACGAGCTCGACGAACTGGACGAAGAGATCGAGTCCGAGGCGGCCGACCTCGTCGCGGAGATGGAGGCGGCCGACGAGGAGGAGGAGGACGAATAATGGCGATCCTCTACACCGACGAGATCCGCGACATGACCGCGGCGGAGCGCCAGGTCGAACTCGAGGAGCTCGAGACCGAGCTGCTCAACTCGAAGGCGCAGCGGGCGGCCGGCGGCATGCCGGAGAGCCCGGGCCGCGTCAACGAGCTCAAGAAGACGATCGCCCGGATCAAGACGATCCAGGCGGAAGAAGGCGACTTCGACGAGGACGAAGCGTAAGATGATCTCCCCCGACACACTCGTTCGGCACGAGCTCGTCGGCCTCCCGGTTCGGGTGGCCGACGCCGACAGCGACGCCCACGTGGGTATCGCCGGTCGCGTGCTCGACGAGACGTTCGGTACCCTCGTGGTCCGAACGGCGTCGGGGGACAAACGCGTGCCCAAGTCGGGCGCGACGTTCGAGTTCGGCGTCGCCGAGACGCCGACCGCTCGCACAGATGAAGCCGCCGGCGACGGACAGTCGCCGGGGTCCGCGTCCCAACTCGGGTCGGATACTACGGGGGTCCGCCCCCGTCAGTCTGGCCCGTCCGGATCCGCAAGCGTCGTCGACGGTGACGGCGCGGGTCCGGCGAGCCGCCGAGGCGAGTGCAAAGACGCGGTCTACGCGACGGTGGATGGCGATCGGTTGCGATATCGGCCCGCCGAACGCACCGAACGAGGTGCCACACAATGGCGATAGGAATCGACGTACCCACGCCTCCGGAGCCAGACAACCCGGAGGATTACGACTACGAGAAATGCCCGTTCTACGGGCAGCTCTCCGTCCGCGGCCAGACCCGCGAGGGAACGGTCGTGTCGACGGATATGGAAAAGACCGTCATCGTCGAGCGAGAGTACGACGTGTTCGTACCGAAATACGATCGGTACATGAAGCGTCGCTCGCGCATCCCGGCCCACGTGCCGGGCGTGCTCGACTCGCTCGAAGTCGGTGACGAAGTGACGATCGCGGAGACGCGACCGCTCTCGAAGACGAAGTCCCACGTCGTCGTCGAGATCCGCTCGGGTGATCAGTGATGGAGGCGCTCAAGGCCGACGTCACGCAGGGGCTCTCGAAGGGCTCGCTGATCACGTGCGCCGACAACACCGGCGCCCGTGAGCTGAAGGTCATCTCCGTGTCGGGCTACTCCGGCACGAAGAACCGCCACCCGAAGGCGGGGATCGGCGACAAGGTGACCGTCTCGGTCACCAAAGGGACCCCGGAGATGCGGCGGCAGGTGCTGGAGGCGGTCGTCGTCCGCCAGCGCAAGCCGATCCGCCGTCCGGACGGCACGCGCGTGAAGTTCGAGGACAACGCGGCCGTCATCATCGACGACCTCGAGGAGCCGCGGGGCACGGAGATCAAAGGCCCCGTCGCCCGCGAGGTCGCCGAACGGTTCGGGAGCATCGCCTCGACCGCGACGATGATCGTCTAACTATGACGAAACAGCCACGCAAACAACGAAAACGGTCGGAGACCGCGCCGCTCCACGAGCGGCAGAATCAGGTCCGGGCCACCCTCACCGACGAGCTCCGCGAGGAGTACGGACAGCGCAACGTCCGCGTCAACGCCGGCGACACCGTCGAGGTGCTTCGCGGCGACGCGGCCGGCACGGAGGCGGAGGTCGTCTCCGTCGACCTGTCCGCCGAGCGGATCACGGTCGAGGACGTCACCGTCGAGAAGGCGGACGGGGAGGAGGTTCCCCGCCCGATTCCGGCGAGCAACGTCCGGGTGACCGAGCTGGACCTCGAGGACGAGCGCCGCGAGGCGCGGCTCCAGGAGGATAACGAATGACGCGACACCAGAAGCGACTGTCAGTACCGAACTCCTGGCCGGTCGAGCGCAAGACGAACACGTTCACCGTGAAGGCGGGCGCGGGCCCGCACGGCGAGGCGGGCGTTCCGCTCGTCGTCCTGCTGCGGGACGTGCTCGGCTACGTCGACTCGACGAAGGAGGCGCGCTACGCGCTGAACAACGACTCGATCCTCGTCAACGGGGACGCCGTCTCGGACGAACAGCGTCCGATCGGGATGTTCGACATCCTGGCGTTCCCCGAGCGCGGGGAGTACTTCCGCGTCTTCCCCGACGAGGGCGGTCGGCTCGCGCTGACTCCCGTCGACGAGGACGCCGCGGGCAGCCGGCTCGGGAAGATCACGAACAAGACCGTCGTCCCCGGCGGCGTCACGCAGCTGACGCTCCACGACGGGACGAACGTCCGCGTCGACGACGACGCGGACTACGAGACGAACGACTCGATCGTCGTCGACAACGAGACGAAGGAGATCGTCGCCCACTTCGAGTACGAGGAGGGCGCCTTGGTGACCGCCGTCGCCGGCCAGCACGCCGGCCAGATCGGCGAGATCGAGGACATCGACGTGACCCTCGGCTCCGGCGACAACACCGTGACCGTCGCCAGCGAGGACGGCGGCTACGAGACGGTCGAGGAGTACGTCGTCGTCATCGACGAGAACTTCACCGACGACGAGGGTGATGCGGATGAGTGAAGCCGAGAGCGCCGACCACGAGATGCGCGAGCCGTCCCTCGAGAAGGTTGTCGTCCACATGGGCGTCGGGCAGGGCGGTGAGCCGCTCGCGGACGCCGAGGAGATCATCGAGGAGATCACGGGCCAGCAGTCGGTCCGGACCACCTCGAAGCGCACCATCGCCGAGTTCGGGATCCGCAAGGGCGACCCGATCGGCGTCAAGGTGACGCTGCGGGGCGAGGACGCGCACGCGTTCCTCGAGACCGCGCTCGATCTCGTCGATGTCTCGCGGAGCCAGTTCGACGACACGGGTAACCTCAGCTTCGGGGTCGAGGACCACACCGACTTTCCGAGCCAGGAGTACGACCCCAACATCGGGATCTACGGCCTCGACGTGACGACGACGATCGTCCGTCCCGGCTACCGCGTCTCGAAACGCGACAAGGCGACGGGGACCATTCCCTCCCGCCACCGGATGACAGCCGAGGACGCGGCCGCGTTCCTCGAAACGAACTTCGACGTCGAGGTAACCGAATGAGCGAAGCGAACAACGACACGGGCGAGCACGCCGCGAAGCGCACCGACTCCCGGCACACGTGCCGGCGGTGCGACCGCGAGCAGGGACTCGTCGGCAAGTACGACATCAACCTCTGCCGGCAGTGCTTCCGCGAGGTCGCCCGAGACATGGGATTCGAGAAGTACAGCTGATCATGACGGGAAACGATCCATTCACCAACGCGCTCGCCGGCATGGACAACGCCGAGAGCGTTGGCCACCTGTCGTACACGGTAGAGCCCGCTTCGAACATCATCGGCTCCGTCCTCGAGGTCCTCTACGACCGCGGGTACGTCGACGGCTTCGAGTACGTCGACGACGGGAAAGCCGGGAAGTTCGAGGTCGAACTGAAAGGCGCGATCAACGAGTGTGGCGCCGTCAAGCCCCGCTACTCCGCGGGTGCGGACGAGTTCGAGAAGTGGGAGAAGCGGTACCTCCCCGCCCGTGACTACGGGACGCTCATCGTCACGACGAGCCACGGCGTCATGAGCCACTACGAGGCCCGCGAGGAGGGCATCGGCGGCCAAGTGATCGCATACGTCTACTAACAATGAACAGAGTCGAAATCGAGATTCCGGACGACGTCTCCGCCGAGACCGACCACCTCGAACTCACCGTCGAAGGACCCAACGGGAGCGTCACGCGACGCCTCTGGTACCCCGACGTCGACGTGACGATCGAGGACGGCGCGGTGGTCATCGCGACCGAGAACGAGGACGCGAAGACCAACGCCACCGTCGGCACCTTCGAGAGCCACGTCGCCAACATGATCCACGGCGTCACCGAGGGCTGGGAGTACGCCATGGAAGTGTACTACGCCCACTTCCCGATGCAGGTGAACGTGGAGGGCGACGAGGTCGTCATCGAGAACTTCCTCGGAGAGAGCGCCGCGCGGCGCACCCCCATCCGCGGAGACACGGACGTACAGATCGACGGCGAGACGGTCACGCTCTCGGGCTCCGACAAGGAGGCCGTCGGCCAGACCGCCGCCGACATCGAACAGCTGACGAAGGTGACCGACAAGGACACGCGCGTCTTCCAGGACGGCGTGTACATCGTCGAGAAACCCACCGGAGGTGCCTAACCGATGGCAGACGAACTGGAAGACATCAGCGGTGTCGGTCCCTCGAAGGCGGACGCGCTTCGCGAGGCCGGCTACGAGACGGTCGAGGACGTGAAGGCCGCCTCCCAGTCGGAGCTCTCCGAGGTCGACGGCGTCGGCAACGCGCTCGCAGCGCGTGTCAAGGCCGACGTCGGCGGGCTGGAGGTCGACGAGGAGGCGGACGCGGAGATCGAAGACGAGACCGACGAGGAGGAGCCGGTCGACGAGGCCGAGGAGTCCGAGACGGTCGAGACGGAGCTTCGGCCCCGCGGTCACGCCGACAAGACGCCGGAACTGGACGACGAGACCGCTCGCGCGCTCGCACAGAAGCACCGCGAGGGGAAACCGCAGTTCAACCGGCAGGACTACCACAAGAAAAAGCGGATCCCGACGTCGTGGCGCAAGCCGCGCGGCGGGCTCTCCAAGCAGCGCCGTCGCATGAAGTCGAAGGGGCCGGTCGTCGAGGCCGGCTTCCGCTCGCCGACGGCGTCGCGCGACCTGCACCCGAGCGGCTTCGAGGAGGTCCGCGTTCACAACACGGACGATCTTGAGGGCGTCGACGGCGACACGCAGGCGGTGCGGATCGCCTCGAAGGTCGGCGGTCGAAAGCGCGAACTGATCGAAGACGAGGCGGAGGAGCGCGGCATTCGCGTGCTGAACCCGACCTACGTCGAAGTGGAGGTCGACGATGAGTGATCTGAAGGCGCAGAAACGGCTCGCAGCGGACGAGCTCGACGTCGGCAAGGGCCGCGTCTGGCTCGACCCCGAGGCACAGGAAGAGATCGAGGACGCCATCACCCGCGAGGACGTCCGCGAGCTCATCGAACAGGGAACGATCCGCGCGAAGGACGCGAAGACGAACTCGCGCGGTCGCGCCCGCGAGCGCGCCGACAAGCGCTCGTACGGGCATCAGTCGGGCGCCGGCTCCCGCAAGGGTCGCTCCGGCGCGCGACAGGACACGAAAGACGACTGGAAGGCGCGCATCCGCGCACAGCGGGCCCGCCTGAAGGAGCTTCGCGACGACGAAGACGTGCTCGACGCCTCCGAGTACCGCACGCTGTACAACAAAGCGAGCGGGGGAGACTTCGAGGACGTCGCCCGTCTCGAGGCGTTCATCGAGACGCAGTACGGTTACGAGGTGACGGACTAATGGCGACAGGACCACGATACAAGGTGCCGATGCGGCGCCGCCGCGAGGTCCGGACGGATTACCATCAGAGGTTGCGCCTGCTGAAATCGGGCAAGCCTCGCCTGGTCGCTCGGGTGAGCAACGCTCACGTCAGGGCGCAGCTGGTGACCCCCGGATCCGACGGCGACGAGACCCACGCGGCCGCCTCCAGCGAGGAGCTCGGCGAGTACGGCTGGGACGCCCCCACGGGCAACCTCCCCAGCGCGTACCTCACCGGGTACCTCGCGGGCGCTCGCGCCGTCGACGCCGGCCTCGACGAGGCCGTCCTCGACATCGGGCTCAACACGGCGACGCCCGGCAACAAGACGTTCGCGGTACAGGAAGGAGCGATTGACGCGGGCCTCGAGATCCCGCACAACGACGACGTGCTGGCCGACTGGTCGCGCACGCGCGGCGAACACATCGCCGACTACGCCGAGCAGCTCGACGAGCCGCTGTACAGCGGCGCGTTCGACGCCAGCGAGCTACCCGAGCACTTCGACGACGTGCTCGCGACAATCCAGGAGGACCATGAGTAGACACAACGACGGCTGGGAACCGCGGACGCGACTCGGCCGCAAGGTACAGGACGGCGACATCACGTCGATGGAACAGGCGCTCCAGTCCGGGCTCCCGCTGAAGGAGGCCGAGATCGTCGACCAGCTCCTCCCGGGGCTCGAAGACGAGGTGCTGGACATCAACATGGTCCAGCGCATGACCGACTCCGGCCGCCGCGTGAAGTTCCGTTGCGTGGTCGCCGTGGGCAACCGCGACGGCTACCTCGGCTACGCGCAGGCCCGCGACGACCAGGTCGGCGGCGCGATCCAGAAGGCGATCGACGTCGCGAAGCTGAACATCATCTCGGTGGACCGCGGGTCCGGGTCCTGGGAGGACCAGCCCGGCGGCACCAACTCCCTGACCCGCACGGCGAAGGGGAAGGCCGGCTCCGTCACCGTCGAGATCAAGCCCGCCCCGCAGGGGCTGGGCCTCGCGGCCGCGGAGACGGTCCGCAACATCCTAGAGCTCGCCGGCGTCGAGGACGCCTGGACGAACTCCGACGGCAACACGCGCACGACGGTGAACCTCGCGAAGGCGACGTTCAACGCGCTGGAGAACGCGGCGCAGTCCCGTACGCCCCAGCACGCGCGCGAAGTCCACTACGACGAGGTGAGCGAGTGATGCAGGCGATCGTTCAGCTCCGCGGCGAGGTTAATCTCGGGTCCGGCGTCGAGGACACGCTCGACATGCTGAACGTCGGGCGCGTCAACCATGCGACGCTCGTCCCCGAGACGGACTCGTACAGCGGCATGATCGCGAAGGTCAACGATGTCGTCGCGTTCGGGGAACCGAGCGTCGAGGCCGTCGCGCGAACGATCGCGCGGCGCGGCGAGCCGCTCGAAGGCTCGGCCGACGTCGACGACGAGTGGATCGACGACAACACCGACTACGCCGACCTGGAGGCGCTGGCCGAGGCGCTCGTCGACGAGGAGACCACGCTGCGCGAGCAGGGTCTCTCGCCGACGCTGCGGCTCCACGCCCCCCGCGGCGGTCACGAGGGCATCAAACACCCCGTGATCGAGGGCGGCGAACTCGGGAAACACACCACCGAGGAGATCGACAGTCTCCTGGAGGCGATGCGATGACGAGCAAGAAACGACGACAGCGCGGCTCTCGGACGCACGGCGGCGGCACGCACAAGAACCGGCGCGGCGCCGGGCATCGCGGCGGTCGCGGCGCGGCCGGTCGCGCGAAACACGAGTACCACAACTACGGTCCGCTCGGCAAGCACGGGTTCAAGCGCCCCGAGGACGCTCAGACGGAGGTCCTCGAAGTGAAGATCCAGAAGCTCGACGAGGACGCGGCGCTGTACGCCGCGGACGGTCTCGCCGAGGAGGACGGCGACGCGTACGTCTTCGACGCGCGCGACGTCGTTGAGGACGGCCACGAGGCTGACGTGGTGAAGGTGCTCGGCGGCGGGCAGGTCCGCCGCGAACTCCGCGTCACGGCCGACGCGTTCACCGCCGGTGCGGTCGAGCTCATCGAGGAGGCGGGCGGCGAGGCGACGCTCTCCGAGCGCGCCGAAGAGCCCGCTGACGAACCGGAAAACACTTCCGACGACGAGAACGACGAGGCGTAACATGAGCTGGAAGGAGGCCGCCGAACCGGTGCTCTCGCGGATGCCCGTCGTGGAGCGGCCCGCGGGACACGTCCCGTTCAGACGGAAGCTTACGTGGACGGCCGGAATCCTGATCGTCTACTTCTTCCTGACCAACATCAACCCGTTCGGGTTGGCGGTCGGGCAGGGGTCGGACTTCTTCGGGCAGTTCCGGTCGGTGCTCGCCGGGTCGTCCGGGTCGCTGCTACAGGTCGGTATCGGACCGATCGTCACGGCGTCCATCGTCCTCCAGCTGTTGGGCGGTGCGAACCTCCTCGGGCTCGACACCGAGAACGACCCGCGCGACCAGGTCCTCTATCAGGGCCTCCAGAAGCTGCTGGTGATCATCGTCTCCGCCCTCACGGCGGCGCCGATGGTGTTCACCGGGGGGTTCCTCCCCGCGGACGACGCGGTCGCGAGCGCGCTCGGCATCGGGACGTTCGGCGTTCAGGTGCTGATCTTCGCGCAGATCTTCGTCGGCGGCATCCTCATCCTGTTCATGGACGAGATCGTGAGCAAGTGGGGCGTCGGCTCCGGCGTCGGGCTGTTCATCATCGCGTCGGTGAGCCAGCAGATCGTCGGCGGCTTCTTCAGCTTCTCCGCACTCGGCGCCTCCGGCTTCTTCGCGAGCTGGTACGGCGTCATCTTCGGCGACGTGCCGGTATCGATGTCGCCGTTCACGGCGGAGGGGCTCCAGAATCTCCTCTTCGATCCGGGGAACATTCTGGCGCTTTTCACCACGGTGTTCATCTTCGGGATCGTCGTGTACGCGGAGTCGGTCCGCGTCGAGATCCCGCTGTCGCACGCCCGCGTGAAGGGCGCCCGTGGACGCTTCCCGGTGAAGCTCATCTACGCGTCCGTCCTCCCGATGATCCTCGTTCGCGCGCTGCAGGCGAACATCCAGTTCCTCGGCCAGATCCTCTCCTCGCAGTGGGCGGGGATGCCGGCGATACTCGGGACCTACAGCGAGCAGGGGCAGCCTATCGGCGGGCTGTTCTACTACCTGAACCCGATTCAGAGCCGGGGGCAGTGGATGTGGTTCCTCGGTGAGATACCGGCGTCCGTCGAGCCGTGGATGATCGCGATCCGGCTCGCGATCGACCTCGCGTTCATGATCGTCGGCGGCGCTATCTTCGCGATCTTCTGGGTCGAGACTACCGGCATGGGGCCGGAGGCGACCGCGAAACAGATCCAGAACTCCGGGATGCAGATCCCCGGGTTCCGCCGGAACCCGCAGGTCGTCGAGAAGGTCATGGAGCGGTACATCCCGCAGGTGACCGTCATCGGCGGCGCCCTCGTCGGGCTGCTCGCCGTGATGGCGAACCTGCTCGGCACCATCGGGCAGGTCTCCGGCACCGGGCTACTGCTTGCGGTCTCTATCACGTACAAGCTGTACGAGGAGATCGCCGAAGAGCAGCTCATGGAGATGCACCCGATGATGCGCCAGATGTTCGGCAACGAGTAGCGAACATCCACTCCTTTCCGTTCTTCTTCGACCCTGAGCGACTGCGTCGTACTCAGCAGTCTCCTACCGGGGGGAGTCGAAGTGACCGACTCGGACGGCTTCTTCGAGCAACTCGACGAGACCGAGGCGATCGCCGACGATTAACCGGAATCTATCGAAACACCGGTCGAACAGACGGAAGCGGACGCCCCCCGCGCGGATGCGGATACAACGGCCGGCTCAACGTTCACCGAGCCACGACGACGTACGGGTACCTCCGGTACATCGCCAGCTGTCGATTCCGTCGGTGTAAATTCAAACGACACAGTATCGCGCCGAGTCGGTTCCTGACGCTTCGCGTCGACAACGGATCGAGAACTCGGCGTTAGGGGAGCGACCGGTCGGGTTCGGCCGCTATCGCCCGCGACTTCCGAGGCGTGACCAGATCGGGTTGTTCCGGCTGGTCGCCTTTCGCTCGGAGACGCACCGCTCGGCTCGATCCCACCGAGACCGTCGGCCGCGGTCGCCCCGGCTATACGGCGTCGGACCGATCGCTCGCAGCGGCTTCGTCCGCCGCGTCCTCTTCGTCGTCGCTCATCTCCTCGGCGGCTTCTTCGACCTTTTCTTCGACGGTTTTCTCCACCGTCTCTTCGACCTTCTCGCCGACGGTTTCTTCGACGGTTTTCTCCACCGTCTCTTCGACTTTCTCGCCGACGGTCTCCTCGACGGTCTTCTCTACCGTCTCTTCGACTTTCTCGCCGACGGTCTCCTCGACGGTCTTCTCTACCGTCTCGCCCACGGTCTCTTCGACCTTGCCCGAGACCTCCTCGCTGACCGTGTCGCTGACGTCGTCGGCGACCTCGCCGACCTCCTTGTTGACGGTCTCGCCGACGCTCTTCTCGACCTCCTTGCTCACGGTCTCCTCCACCTTCTCGCCGACCGTCTCCTCGACGGTCTTCTCGACCTCCTTGCTCACCGTTTCGCCGACGGTCTTCTCGACCTCCTTGTTGACCGTCTCACCGACGGTCTTCTCGACCTCCTTGTCGACGGTCTCGCCGACGCTCTCTTCGACCTGTTTCCCGACCTGGTCGGCGACCTCGCGCGTCATCCAGTCCGGATCGAAGCGGGCCATCTTCCACACGACGTGGATCACGTACGACGCGAACACCCCGATCCCGAACGCGATCGCGACGTTGTTCACCTGCGTCGTCGCGATCAACACGATCGACAGGACGATCAGCGCGCCGTACGCGATGTCGGTCGCCGCGTCTACCCGCGCCGGGCTTACCATTCCCGGCCCTCCGTCTCCTCGTCGACCGCGCTCGCCCGCCGCGTGGGATATCCGTTCATACGCTTACCTTGCGAGCCCGCGGCGTAAAAGCCTCCCTCGTTGGGCGTCCGCGCCCCGCGCCCGGAGATCCGGAGCGCACCCCCGGACCCGGAGCGCGACCCTTTTAGGCCGGATGGTCGAATCGAGCGTATGGACATCGAAGAGGGCGGACTCACCGTCTCCGTCCCGGAGGCTCGCGACGGCGCCAGCAAGGGCACCGGCGGCGGCGTCTTCTTCAACCCGACGCAGGAGCTGAACCGCGACGTGACGGTCGCGACGCTGCGCGCCTACCGCGACCGCGAACCGCGCGTCGCCTCGTACCTCGACGCGATGGCCGCCTCCGGGGTCAGGGGGGTCCGCGCCGCCGCGGAGGGGTATCGGGTCACCTGCGCCGACGTCGACGCGGACGCGGTCGAGCTCGCCGCCACGAACCTCGACGCCAACGGCCTCGACGGCGAGGCGGTCCACCGCGACGTCAACGCCCTCCTGTACGACGAGGGGCCGTTCGACGTCGTCGATCTGGACCCGTACGGCACACCGATCCCCTTCGCGGACGCCGCGTTCGCGAACGGGCGCAACCTGGTCTGCGTCACCGCCACCGACACCGCGCCGCTGTGCGGCGCCCACCTCAACAGCGGGATCCGGAAGTACGGCGCGGTCCCGCGCAACACCGACTATCACCCCGAGATGGGGCTCCGAACGCTGATATCCGCCTTGGTGCGGACTGCCGCGCGCTACGACAAGGCGGCGACGCCGATCCTCTCGCACGTCTCCCGTCACTACGCGCGGACCTACCTCGAACTGGAGTCGGGCGCCCGCGCGGCCGACGACTGCCTCGACGGCGTGGGGTACGTCGACCACTGCGAGGACTGCCTCTGGCGCTCGGCGACGCCGGGGCACGTCGCCGACCCGGTCGATGCCTGCCCGGAGTGCGGGAGCGACCGCGTCCTCACGGCCGGTCCGATCTGGCTCGGCCCGGTCGCGGACGCCGACTTCGCGCGCGCCGTCCGCCGCGAGGTGACGGACGACATGGGCGAGGCGAAGCGTGCGCGCAAGCTGCTCGGGACGGTCGCTCGCGAACTCGACACTCCCACGCACTACGACCAGCACCGGCTGTACAAGGAGTGGGGTGAGCCCGCGATCGGGATGGACGAGTTCGTCGAGCGCGTCCGCGGGGCCGGCCACGAGGCGAGCCGCGCGCACTACCGTGGCACGGCGGTGAAGAGCACGGCGTCGATCCCCGAGATGCGCGAGGCGGTCCTCGGCGACGACGCGGACTGACGGGGCCGCGGCCGCGTTCGCTCCCGCCGCGAATTCCACCCCACGAGCGCCCGCCCGCGCCGCGCCCGGCACCCTCCCGCTTTTGTCGCGGTCGGTCGAAACGCGTGACGTGTCTCGACACTCGCGCACCGCGTTCGGGACGGTTCGACGCGTCGCCGACCTCGCGGTCGACAGGCAGGTGACGTTCCTCGCGGCCGCCATCGCCTACTACGCGTTCGTCTCGCTCGTCCCCGCGCTCCTGCTGCTGGTCGTCGTCGCCACCGCCGTCTTCGGCGAGACCATCGCCGCCGAGCTGGTGGCGTCCACGGGCGAGTTCCTCACGCCGGCCGGCGAGGAGGCGGTCGTCGGGGCCGTCTCCTCGGCCGGCGGGCGGACCGGCGCGAGCCTGCTCGGGGTCGGGCTGCTGATCTGGTCGACGCTGAAGGTGTTCCGCGGGCTCGACACGGCGTTCGTCTCGCTGTACGGCGGCGAGGAGGCGCCCGGCCTCCTCAAGCAGGTCGCCGACGCCGCCTCGGTCGTCGTCGGCGTCGGCGTCGGCCTCGGCGTGATGGTCGCCGTGGGCGCGTTCGTCGCGGCCGCGGACGCGCTTCCCCTGATCGAGGCGGCGAGCGTCCTCGCCCTGCCCGCTCTCCTCGCGGTCGTGTTCCTCCCGATGTACTACCTCCTGCCGCAGCCGGCGATCGCCGTCCGCGAGGCGCTGCCGGGCGCGGCGTTCGCGGCGGTCTGCTGGACGCTGCTTCAGGCCGGGTTTCAGGTGTACGCCGCGGGCGCCGCGCAGTACGAGGTGTACGGCGTCATCGGCGGCATCCTCCTGCTGGTCACGTGGCTGTACCTCGCCGCCGTCGTCGTCGTCCTCGGTGGCGTGGTCAACGTGGTGCTCGCCGGGCGGGGGACTGGCGGCGACGACTCCGGGGAGGCCGGGGCCGGCGGTCCCGCCGCCGCGTTCGACGGCACCGACGACGCCGCGGACCGGCAGTTACAACAGGACCGCGACCGACCCACGGGTATGAACGGCGAGTCGGATCCCGAGGGGGACGACGGCGAACGGCCGCGCGGCGCGCCGGACGTCGCCGCCCTCGAAGCGGAGGTCCGGGAGCTGCGGTCGCAGCTCGACGAGTTCGAGGACGACGTGGAACGCCGGACGGTCGACAAACCGGAGGTCGAGTCGGAGCTGAAGCGGTACGTCCGCTCGCGGATGCGCCGCGGCCACGCCCGCGGCTGGGGCCCGTACCTCGTGCTGCTGTACGGGACCGTGCTGACGCTCGCCGCGTTGACCTCCCTCGACGGGATCTACGCGGTCGGCGCCATCGTCGTCCTCGGACTCTCGACGCTCGGCCTGTACACGATCTTCGTCGTCGTCGGTATCGGCCTCAACCTGATCGAAACGCCGGGGAAGGCGCTCGACTACGCCCGCCGCCGCGGCGATGACTGACCGGACGACGGACGCGTGACGGGACTCGTCGCCGCCGAGCGTGGGATCGGCGAGTTCGCCGTCGTCGACGCCCTCCCGGAGGCCGTTGTCGTGGTCTTCGCGGCAGTCACCCACCTCGCGGACCCGTGGCTGCTCTTCGCCATGCTCGCCGTCGGCTACTGGTTCGCGAGCGAGGGGGTCGCGGGCTCGCCGCGCCGCGCCGGCGCCACGGCCATCGCGGCCGTCACCTGCGCGTACGCCGCGACGGCGCTCGGCAAGGCGTGGTTCGCGGCCCCCCGCCCGCCCGGCGCGATGCCCCCGGCGGACGTGCCGACGTGGCTCCCCGCGCTCCTGTCGGGCTGGTACGAGGCGCAGGTGCTCTCGGACGGGTTCGGCTTCCCGAGCGGGCACGCCACCGGCGGCGCGGCGGCGTACCTCGCGCTCGCACTGCTGTACGACCGGCTCTGGACCGACCGCGCTCGCTACCTCGCGGCCGGGGCGGTCGCCGTCGCCGTCGCGGCCTCGCGGGTCGTCATCGAAGTCCACTACCTCGTCGACGTGCTCGCCGGCCTGCTCGTCGGCGCGGGGACCGTCGCCGTTGCCCTGCGGCTCGCCGGCGACCCGCGGGTCCGCGGCTCGCCCGGCACGGACGCGGCGGCCGGACCGACCGCCGATCTGAACCCCGCACCGGCGTTCGCCCTCGCGGCAGTCGTCTCCGCGGGCGCGCTGGCCGTCGCCGTCGCCGGCGGGCACACGGGGGAAGTCGTCGAGGCGGGGATCGGGATCGCCACCGGTGCCGGGGGCGCGATCGGCTGGCGGTTCGTCGACGGCGAGGAGCCGTCGGTCCCGCCCCGCGTCGCCGTCCCCGCGCTCGCGGTCACCGGCGGCCTCTGGGTCGGCGCGTACGCCCTCGCGGGGACGCTACCGGTGACGCTGGTCGCGACGACCGCCGCCGTGGTCGCCGTCGTCGCGCTCCCGGCGCTGTCCGGGCGGATCGAGCGGTCGCTCGCCGAGTGACGCGGCGTCGGAAAAAGTCCCGTCGCGGATCGCGGTCAGGGGCTACTCGACTCGGACCGGGCTCAGAACGTCTCCAGGTAGCGGTCCTCCTCCCACTGCGACACCTGGGTGAGGTACTCGCTGAACTCCTGAGACTTCGCCTCGGCGAACTTCTCGGAGGTGTGCGGGCCGAGCGCCTCCTGGAGCACCTCGTCGGTCTCCAGCTCCTCGACCGCGGCGCCGAGGTTCGGGGGCAGCGTCTCGATGCCGTACTCCTCGCGCTTCGCGTCGTCGAACTCGTAGATGTCCTCGCGGACCGGGTCGCCCGGGTCGGCGCCGGTCTTGATCCCGTCGAGGCCGGCGGCGATGAGCGACGCCATGCCGAGGTAGGGGTTACAGGACGGGTCGGGGCTGCGGACCTCGAAGCGCGCGGAGACGCCCGCGGCGTCCGGGACGCGGACGAGCGCCGAGCGGTTCGTGTCGGACCACGCGACGTAGATCGGGGCCTCGTAGCCGGGCACCAGCCGCTTGTAGGAGTTCACGGTCGGGTTCGTGACCGCCGTGAACGCGGGGGCGTGGTTCAGGATGCCGCCCATGAACTGGTAGGCCGTCTCGCTCAGGTTGAACTCGTCGGAGTCGTCGGCGAAGGCGTTGCCGTCCTCGTCGAACAGCGAGATGTGGCTGTGCATGCCCGAGCCGTTGATGTCGGCGATGGGCTTGGGCATGAACGTCGCGTGGAGGTCGTGCTGCTCGGCGACCGCGCGAACGACGGCGCGGAACGTCGCGATGTTGTCCGCGGTCGTGAGCGCGTCGGCGTACTTGAAGTTGATCTCGTGTTGGCCCTCCGCGACCTCGTGGTGGGAGGCCTCGATCTCGAAGCCCATCTCCTCTAAGGTGAAGATGATCTCCTTGCGCACGTCGGACGCGAGGTCCTTCGGGGCGAGATCGAAGTAGCCGCCGTTGTCGTGCGGGATGGTCGTCGCGTTGCCGTCGTCATCCTTCTCGAACAGGAAGAACTCCGGCTCCGGCCCGATCGAGACGGAGTAGCCCATCTCCTCGGCCTCGGCGAGGACCGACTTCAGGACCTGCCGCGGCCCGCCGACGAACGGCTCGCCGTCGGTGTCGACGATGTCACAGATGAGCCGCGCCGCGCCCGAGTCGCCGTCGTTGCGCCACGGGAGCACCGCGAACGTGTCGGGGTCGGGGACGAGCCGCATGTCCGACTCCTGGATGCGCACGAACCCCTCGATTGAGGAGCCGTCGAAGTAGATGCCTTCGGTGAACGCCTTCTCCGCCTGGTGGGCGGGGACGGAGACGTTCTTCACGACGCCGAGGATGTCAGTGAACTGAAGCCGCAGGAAATCGACGTTCTGCTCCTCGATCTCGTCGAGTACCGCCTGTTCCTCGGCCGTGAGGCCGCCGTCCGGTTTCGCGTGTTCGTCCGTCATGTTCTGGACGTTTGATTCGTTATCTGCCAGTATAAAGGCCTTATCGCTTGGCGCATGAACCGCCGGACAGGCAAAACTGCTGGACGTTCGTAAAATTCTAAACCCCCGAAAGCGTGGTTAGGTGTGATGACGTACGAAAACCTCGACGCGAAGCTCATCAACTCGCTGCTCAGCAACGGCCGCGCGAGTCTCCGGAGCTTGGGCGACGAACTCGACGTATCGGTGACGACCGTTTCGAACCACCTGCGCGACCTCGAAGAGGAAGGCGTCATTCGGGGGTACACGCCCGTCGTCGACTACGACAAGCTCGGCTACGACGTGACCGCCGTGCTCCAGCTCAAGGTCGAAGGGAGCGCGCTACCGGACGTGACCGAGAAGCTGCGGCAGGAGAAACAGATGGTGAGCGTCTACGAGGTCACCGGGGATTACGACGTGATCGCCATCGGGAAGTTTACCGACACGGACGGGATGAACGACCAGATCAAGTCGATCCTCACGGACGCGGACATCAGGGAGTCGAACACGAGCGTCGTCCTCAACGCGGTCACGGAGAACGAGCAGTTCGACCTCGACGTCAAGGAGTAGTTCGGCCGCCGCCGGGGCCCTCTCCGCGCCGCCGACACCTCTCTTCGTACCGGCGCGAGCCGTCCCCGCGCTGCCCGCTGCCGGCTCAGTCTCTCCGCCGCTCCGCCGCCGCCTCCAGCGTCTCCACCGCCGGGAGCGGCTCGCCCGTCAGCGCGCGGATGTACGCGCCGCCCGCGATGGAGACGTGCGAGAAGTCCGCCTCGCTCAGCCCGTACATCTCGATGGCCCGCGAGGTGTCGCCCCCGCCGACGACCGAGAAGCAGTCCGTCTCCGCGATGGCGTCGAGGACGCCCACGGTGCCGTCGGCGAACCGCTCGTCCTCGAAGACGCCGAGCGCGCCCTTCACGAAGACCGCGTCGGACTCGCGGATCGCCGGCTCGTAGTCGGCGACCGTCGTCGCCCCCACGTCGAGGTACCCCGTCTCCTTCTCGCCGATGTCGTCGACGGGGACCTCAGCGCGCTCGCCGTCGGGACCCTCGTACGCAAGGTCGCTCGCGAGGCGGATCGCGTCGCCGCGCTCGTCGAGGACCGACTCGATCAGCTCGCGGTTCCGCTCCCACTGCTCGTCGAAGAGGTCCATCTCGCCCACGTCGCGGCCGACGGGGTGACCCGCGGCGCGGAGGAATAGCTCGCCGGCGACGCCGCCGAGGAGGAAGCGGTCGACGCGGTCGTCGAGGGCGTCCATTACGCCGATCACGTCGGTCGCCTTCGTCCCCCCGACGACCATCGTGACCGGGCCGTCGAACTCGCGGGTCGCGATCGCGGTGTTCGCCTCGTACTCCGTCTCCATCACGCGGCCCGCGTACGCGGGGAGGACGAGCGGGAAGCCGACGAGCGAGGCGTGCTTCCGGTGGGCCGCCGAGTAGGCGTCGTTGACGTACGCGTCGAACAGCGGCGCGAGCGTCCGGACGAACTCCGTCTCGGCCTTCTCTTCGGGCGACGCCTCCGGAAGCTCGTCGTCGCACATCCGCGTGTTCTCCAGCAGGAGGATCTCTCCCGCGTCGAGCGCGTCGATCGCCTCCAGCGCCTCGTCGCCGTACGTGTCGGCCACGAACCCAACGTCGCGGCCGACGCGGTCGGCGAGGATCTCGGCGTGGCCGCCGAGGGACGTGAAGTCGTCGCGACCGGGTCGGCCCTGATGAGCCAGCAGGACGACGCGGTGTCCCGCCTCGGCCAGCTCGCGGACGGTCTCCGCGTGGCGCTCGAAGCGGCGGTTGTCCTGCGGTGTTCCGTCCTCGATGGGCGAGTTGAGGTCCAGTCGGACGAGGACGCGCGAGTCTGCCGAGAGGTCGTCGAGGGTGTTGAACGCGGGCATGGGTGAGGAGTCGTCGATGAGCTCGTTAAGCGGTTGCGCTCCGGGGGAACGTTGCCGTCCGAAGGTCCGTCCCGTCGAACGGGCGGTGCGTGTCGAGCGCGTCGGTCCCGACGCGCCAGACGAACCGGCCGTCTACGCCTCGTCGTGGACGTACGCGGCCATGTCGAGCAGCCGGTTCGAGAAGCCGTACTCGTTGTCGTACCAGGTGAGGATCTTCAGCAGCTTCCCGCCGGCGATGACGTTCGTCGACTGGAGGTCGACGTAGCTGGAGAACGGGAGGCCGACGATGTCGGAGGAGACGACCTCGTCGTCGGTGTAGCCGAGAACGCCCGCGAGCGGACCGGAGTCGGCGGCTTCGCGGAAGGCGGCGTTGACCTCCTCCTCGGTGACGGTCTCGTCGAGGCTGACGACGAACTCGGTGAGGGAGCCGGTCGGGACCGGGACGCGCATCGCCATGCCATCGATCTTCCCCTCCAGCTGCGGGAGGACCTTCTGCGCCGCGCCCGCGGCGCCCGTCGAGGTGGGAACGATGTTCTCGGCAGCCGCGCGGCCGCGGCGACGCTTGCTCATCGGGCCGTCGATGAGGCTCTGCGAGCCCGTGTAGGCGTGGACGGTGGTGAGGGTACCGGCGTCGATGCCGAACTCCGCGTCGAGCACCTTCGCGACCGGCGTGATGGAGTTCGTCGTACAGGAGGCGTTCGAGATCACGTCGTCGCCCTCGTACTCGTCGTGGTTGACGCCGTAGACGAGCTGTTTGACCGGCTTGTCGCCCTTCGGAGGCGCAGAGATGATCACGGTGTCGGCGCCGCCGTCGAGGTGCGCGCTCGCGTCGTCGCGGGTGCGGAAGACGCCCGTACACTCTAGGGCGACGTCGACGTCGAGCTCGTCCCACGGGAGGTCGGCGGGGTCCTGAACGTTGAACAGCGGGACGGCCGTGTCGCCGACCGTCAGCTCATCGCCGTCGCGTTCGACGCCGTCGAGACGACCCATGACGGTGTCGTACTTCGCGAGATACCCCATGTCGTCGAAGTCCATCACGTCGTTGATCCCGACGAGTTCGATCCGCGGGCTCTCTAACACCGCGCGGAACACGTTGCGCCCGATGCGACCGAAGCCGTTGAGCCCCACCCGCACGACCTCGTCGTCGCTCACGTCGTCACCGGCCGCCAGATTCGATTTACTCATATTCGAAAAAGCCGAGCCGCAACTACTTAAATCCGGCCCAGTCGCGGCGAGACCGTCATAATCGTTGGAATTTGTTACGGCCGGTGTCGCGTCTCGCGGCCGAGGGCCGGCGACGGCGGTCGCTCGTCGTCCGCCGGATCGCTGCTTTCCCGCGGCGGATAGCGGCCGATACGGCGACCGACAGAAGGCTTATCGGGGTCACCGACCTCACGGAAGGTATGGACAGAGACGACCGCGACGATCCGTTCGGAGACTTCTTCGAGGAGATCGAGCGGATGATGAACGAGATGGCCACCGGCGACGCTCCGTCGGCCGACGACGCCGGGTTCGGCTCCGACACCCACGTCGACGCGTACACCACCGAGGAGTCGGTGCGGCTCGTCGCCGACCTCCCCGCCGTCTCGAAGGAGGACCTCTCGCTCCGCTGTGACGGCGACGCGCTCACCATCTCCGCGGTCTCCGACCGGCGCGAGTACGACGAGACGGTCGACCTCCCCGCGCCCGTCGACGAGCACTCCGCCGACGCGACGTTCAACAACGGCGTCCTCGAGGTCTCGTTCGACCGCGACGAGGACAGCGCGTCGATCGACCTCGTCTGAGCCGGCCCGCCTCCCGGGGCTCGCTCGCTCTCCTCACTCCTCCTCGGCGGTCCGCCGGACGAGCGCCGCGAACCGGTCGTAGAAGCCGTCCTCGTACTTCGTCGCGGCGTCGACCGTCGGCCGCGCGTTCGTCTCGTTGACGACGAGCCGGTCGTCGGTCGCGAGCAGGTCGACGCCGAGGTAGTCGATCCCCAGCGCCGCGGCCGCGCGCTCCGCGAGGTCGCGCGCTCGCGGATCGAGGTCGACGCCGCGAGCGGTCGCACCGCGGTGGACGTTGTGTTTCCACCGGCCGGCCGCGAGCGCGTCGGCGTCGAGTTCGCGTTCCACCGCCCCGGCGTACGCGCCGTCGACGACCATCGCGCGGTAGTCGCGCGCGTCGGGAAGGTACTCCTGAAGCAGGAACGACTTGTCGCCGGTCGCGCGGTAGTCGTGGATCAGGTTCAGGTAGTCGACGACGCCCAGCAGCGAGTCGAGGTCGGTCGCGGTCGCGACGCCCACCCCGCGGGTCGCGGAGTTCGGCTTCACGACGACCGGGTAGGAGAACTCGCTCGCGGCGTCGACGACGACCGACTCGTCGACGGGGTTCGACACGAGCGTCGTCTTCGGCGTCGGGAGGCCGGCGGTGGAGAGCGTCGCCAGCACGCCGGCCTTGTTGCGCGAGGTCACGACCGCGTCGCGGCCGTTCACCCACGGCACGCCCAGCCGCTCGTCGACGACCGCGCCCTCCATGAGCCGGGTGGGGTAGACGAGGCCGACGTCGAAGTCGGCGAACTCGTCGGGGTCGCCCGCGCCGTCTCGCGCCGCCGCGCCGCCCGAGACGCGCAGCGCTCGCTCTTTCGCTCGGACGTGACCGACGTCGATGCCGCGGTCCGCGAGGGGCCCGCGCACGCGCTCGAACGTCTCCGCGTCGGTGGTCATCGCGAGCCGGAGCATAACCGTGTTGGGGGCCGTTCGGACTTAAAAACGGCGCGAGCGGAACGACGGCAGCGACGCGTTCCGACGGCCGGTGACGCGTGCCTCGCGGCCGGGGACTCGGAGGCGTTCACCGTCGATTCGCAGTCTGATACGTACGAATAAGCGGTCGAGGTGTCGGCGAGGTCTCCCGTCGATACGCGCGAAGCGACCTATTGGAGGTGGCCTTCCTCGCGGAGCTGTTCGGCCTCGCTCTTCTCGTAGCGCCACGAGATGTCGGCCTTCTCGTCCTGCCAGTCCCACGGCTCGACGAGGACGATGTCGTCTTCGCGGATCCACACGCGCTTTTGCATCCGGCCGGGGATGCGCGCGGTCCGCTGTTTCCCGTCCGCGCAGCGCACCTTGACGCGGTTCGCGCCGAGCATCTCGACGACCTCCGCGAACACCTCGTCGTCGTCGGGCATCCGGAGGTCGTTCCGACCGCCGCCGTCTCCGTTGCTCATGCGTACGCGGTGATACGCGCTCGCGGAAATAAAAGGGCCGCTCTCCGCCGGGACCGAAACGGCCCTTTTACCTCCGGGGACCGCCGAGGCGACGACATGCGTGACACGCTCGGACTCGAAGGCATCGCCGGCGTCCTCGTCGTCCTCGTCGGTATCGGTATCCTGACCCTCCGCGATCCGGTCGTCGCCGGCGCCCTGATGGTCGTGCTCGCCGGTCTCGCGCTGATCGCGAAGGGGCTCGTCGACACCGCCATGCGATCGTTCGGGCTGAAGTGAACCCTCGGCGGCGGTCCGACCGACTCCGGACGAGCGGCCGTCCGCTCGACGCGGCGTTCACCGTGGTCCCGAAAGAGTCATAATCGCCGACCGTCCCTCACCGGGTATGGTCGAAGTACCTGCCGTCGCGGTCGAACTCGTCGAACTCCTCGCCGCTGCCGTCGGCGCCGGCGCGGCCGCCGCGGTCGGCGTCGTGCTCGAACAGTTCGGGCTCTCCGCCGTCTCCGGCGGCGATCTCGTCCTCGGCGCGTGGGCCGTCGGCATGGGACTGATCGCGCTGTACGTCGGCCTCGTCGGTCTCGGCTACGAGCAGGCGCTCCCGCGGCTGCGCCGCCTCGCGAGCGGCGAGTAACTCACAGGTCCCCGTCCGCGGCGAGTTCGCGCACTCGGTCGGCGCGCTCGCGGATCGCCGCCCACTCCTCGTCGTCCTTCTTGTCGACGTGCGAGTACATCAGCCCCATTCGCCCGGTGCCGCGGAGCGTCTCCTCGTTCTCCTTCAGGAAGTCCCAGTAGAGCGCGTTGAACGGGCAGGCCCCGTCGCCCGTGGTCCGCGAGACGGCGTACGGGCAGTCGGCGCAGTGGTCGCTCATCCGGTTGACGTAGCTCCCCGAGGAGGCGTACGGCTTCGAGGAGAGCACGTCCGTGCCGAACGACCCCATCGCGACGACGTTCGGCGTCGTCACCCAGTGGTAGGCGTCGACGAAGCCGAGGTGGAACCACTCGTTCACGTCGGCGGGGTCGGCGCCGTACACGAGCGCGAAGTTCGACAGCACCATCAGCCGCTCGATGTGGTGGGCGTAGCCGAACTCGCGGACGTGCCCGACCGCCTCCGAGAGACACCGCATGTCCGTCTCGCCGTCCCAGTAGGCGGGGGGAAGCTCCCGGTCCTGTTCCAACTGATTCGCCTCCGCGAGCTCCGGCATCGCCTCGCGGTAGACGTGGCGCATGAACTCCCGCCAGCCGATCACCTGCCTCACGAACCCTTCTACGGCGTTGAGCGGGACGGGGGCGGGCTCGTTGCCCCCGGCCGCTCTGCCCCCGGTCGCTCCGTCCTCGCCGTCCGCCGCGTCCCCGCCGAACTCGTCGAGCGAGGTCGCCGTCCCGCCCGCGTCGCCGTGGTCGTCTGGGTCGTACGCGCCGGGCTCGACCCCCCGCTCCTCGTAGGCGCGCTCGACCGCCCGCACCGGCTCGCGCGGGTCGAGCAGCCCGAGGTTGATCGCCGGCGACAGCAGCGAGTGCGAGAGGAACGGCTCGCCGCCGACCATCGCGTCCTCGTACCGTCCGAACGCGGGCAGCCCGTCGCGGACGAACCGGTCGAGCGCCTCGCGGGCCTCTGCCCGCGTGACCGGCCACGCGAACCCGTCGAGCGCGTCGTTCCCCCACGTGTCGAACCGGTCGCACACCCACGCGTGGGTCTCGCGGGTCAGCTCGTCCGGCTCGAACGTCGGCCGCCCCGGCGGTTCCCAGTCCTCCGGCGGCGTCTCCTGATTCAGGTCGTCGTAGTTCCACTCCCCGCCGACCGGCTCGCCGTCGTCCATCAGCACGCCCGTCTCGCGACGGACGTGCCGGTACCAGTGCTCCTGCCGGTAGGTGCGCTCCGCGGCCCCGTCGGCGCCGATCTCGGTCCCCTCGTCGCCGGCCCACTCGCGCCAGTCCGCCGGCGTCGTCCAGAACAGCTCGTTGTCGACGAGTTCGAGGGTGCCGCCGCGCTCGGCGACCAGCCCGCGGAGCCGCTCGCCGGCGCCGTGGCTCGCGGGGCGCATGAGCCGCAGGCGCGGCCCGTCGTCGTCCTCGCCGTCGTTCGCCTCGGCCGCCCGACCAGCGAAGAACTCGTCGAGCCCCTCGCCGAACGACTCCGCCTGAACGTACGTCACGTCGTGGCCGCGATCGCGGAGGTCGTCGCGGAAGTGCCGCATCGCCGAGAACACGAGCGTCAGCTTGTGGGCGTGGTACGGCTTCCGGTCGGCGAACCCGTGCGCTTCGATCAGGAGGACCTCGTCGGCCGCGTCGAGGGCGTCGAGGTCGGGGTTGAGCTGGTCACCGAGCAGCCAGCAGGTCGTCCGGTCGCTCACGGGACGAATAACGCTCCCGAGTCTCATAGCTCCGGCGGCGTCGCTCGGCCGCGACCTCCCGGAACGACGCGTCACCCGCGGACTTTTGTCGGCCCCCCGTGTCGGGCGAGCCATGGACGAGATCCTCACGAACTGGCTGCTCGGCCTCATCGCCGCCCTCCTCGCCGTGCTGGTGCTCGACTCGACCGGACAGTCCTTCCTCGCGCCGCTCTCGCCGGTCGCGAACGTGCTCGCGCTCGTGACGTTCCTCGCGTTCGTCATCCTCACCGGGGCGTTCCTCGTGTACACGGCGTCGTTCCGGGACCTCTGATCCCCGCCTCGGGCCGAGCCCGTCGCTGCCGCCGCGCGTAGCTTTTTGTTCCGCCTCGAACTGGTGCGCGTATGGAGTACACCACGCTCGGCTCCACTGGCACCACCGTCTCGAAGATCTGTCTCGGCTGTATGAGCTTCGGCGACCCGGACTGGCGCGAGTGGGTGCTCGACGAGGAGGCGGGCCGCGAGCTCGTCGACCGCGCCGTCGAACTCGGCGTGAACTTCTTCGACACCGCCAACATGTACTCGAACGGCGCGAGCGAGCGCGTCCTCGGTGACGCCCTCGGCGAATACGACCGCGAGGAGTTCGTCGTGGCCACGAAGGGGTACTTCCAGATGGACGAGTCGAACCCGAACTCGGGCGGCCTCTCCCGGAAGGCCATCGAGCAGGAGCTGTCGAACTCCCTCGACCGGCTCGGCATGGAGACGGTCGACCTCTATCAGATCCACCGCTGGGACGACGACACGCCGATCGAGGAGACGCTCGCCGCGCTCGACGACGCGGTGCGACGGGGCGACGTGCGACACGTCGGCGCCTCCTCGATGTGGGCCCATCAGTTCGCCGAGGCGCTCCACGCGAGCGACCGCGAGGGGTACGAGCGGTTCGCCACGATGCAGAACCACTACAACCTCGCCTACCGCGAGGAGGAGCGCGAGATGCTCCCGCTGTGCGAGAAGGAGGGAATCGGCGTGATGCCGTGGAGCCCCCTCGCGCGCGGCTACCTGACGCGCCCGCACGAGGAGGTCGACGCCACCCTCCGCGGCGAGACCGAGGAGCACCTCTACGCGCACCCCTACCGCGAGGGCGGCGGGCGGGCGGTCAACGAGCGAGTCGAGGAGCTCGCCGCGGAGGAGGGCGTGAAGATGGCGCAGATCGCGCTCGCGTGGCTGTTCCACAAGGAGTGGGTCGACACGCCCATCGTCGGCACGACGAGCGTCGAACACCTCGAAGACGCGGTCGAGGCGCTCGACGTCAACCTCTCCGATTCCGACGTGGAGTGGCTCGAAGAGCCGTACGAGCCGGTCCGCGTCTCCGGTCACGAGTGACGGCGGAGCGTGACTCCGGCTGTGCGCTCGGCGACCTAAATCGTGTTTTAGGAATATGTCGATAAGTCATTTGTATGCTAGTGAATGTCACACTCATATGGTCGACGACACCGACCGAACCCCGACCCGGTCGAGGACGGAGTACGCTCGCACCCGGATCCGGTGTCCGAACTGCGGCGACCGCGTGCCTGCGGCCGGCCGGGACACGGACTCGGCGGAGTGCCCGAACTGCCACCGGCTGATTCGGACCTGACGCCGGCTCGGGGCCGCCGGCGGAGCGCCGGTCCGACACCGCCGCCCGCCGGCTATTTATAAACACACCGTCGCGGGCGCCACGACAACCCTTTTCGGCGGCGCCGCCGAACCGTGGCGCATGGCAGACGACGACGCCACCGACCCCGAGAACGGCGAGGGCGGCGAACAGAGCGACGGCGACGACGGCGAGGAGAAGTCGTTCCGCGAGCGCGTCGAGGAGATCCGGGAGCGACGCGAGCAGGAGCGCGAGGAGGGCGACCGGCCCGACCCGGAGGAGATGATGGGCGGCGGCGGCCCGCCGGGGATGGGCGGTGGCGGCGGCGGCAACCCCTTCGCGCAGATGATGTCCGGCATGATGGGCGGCGGCGGCCCCGGCGGCGCGGGCGGCCCGCCCGGCATGGGCGGCGGTCCCGGCGCGGGCGCAGAGCAGGGCGCCCGCGGCGACGACGGCGGCAACGAGGAGCTCGTCCGCGAGGTGCGCCAGCTCCGCGACGAGGTCCGCGACGCCACCCGCCAGCTCCAGCGCATCGCGCAGGCGCTCGAAGACGACTGAGCCGACGGTAATCTCTTTTCGGTCCCGACCGCTCCACCTGACCCGAACAGCGTCACGCTCGTCTATCGACCGGTAGTGAACGCGCGCGGAAGCGTCAACGACCCGCAGAAAACCGCGCCGTCGACCGCGCGCTACCGACGTTCGGGCCGCCCGGCTAACACTCCGACCAGCCGCACGACTCGCACGTCTTACAGCCCTCGGAGTAGTAGAGGTTCATCCCGCCGCACTCGGGACACTCGGGCGACTCGCCCGCCGCGATGAGCTGCTGGGTCGAGTCGTCGGCGCCGGCCGCGTCGTCCTCGCCCGTCGGAGCGGTCCCGCTCGGGGCGCCGGTCGCCGCGCCGGCGTCGACCGCGCCGCCGTCGGTCTGGCTCGGCGGACTCGCGCTCGACGCGGCCTCCCCGACGTCGTCGAGGCTCTGCTGTTGAGGGATCCCCTTGTCGACGTCGTCGTCGAGGTAGCGCCGCAGCGCGGTGCCGATGGCGTCCGGGATCGACTGGATCTGCTCGCCCTTGTCCCAGGCGACCTTCGGGCTCCGGGTGCCCTGGAGCTCGTCGACGATCTCCTCGGGGTCGACGCCGGAGCGCAGCGCCGTCGAGATGACCTTCGCGAGCGCCTCGGTGAAGGAGTTGGTGTAGCCGCCGGAGTGGCCGATGTTCGCGAACAGCTCGAACGGTCGACCGTTCTCGTCCTCGTTGATGGTGACGTACAGCTTGCCGTAGCCCGTCTCGACCCGCTGGGTGACGCCCGACAGCGAGTCGGGGCGCGGGCTGCGCTCGCTGTAGTCGATCCGGGGCTGCTCGGTCGCTTCGAGCAGGTCCGCGACCTCCGCGTCGATCGCCGCGCGGACGTCCTTGTTGTCGAGGAACGCCTCGACGCCGCCGAAGACCTCGTTGATCTGCTCGACGATGGTCTCCGCGGCCTCGCTCTCGTCGGCGAACTCCGTGTTCTGCGCCCGCGTCGTGAGCACCTGCTTCGAGCGGGTGCCGTCGCGGTAGTAGGTGACGCCCTTCCCGCCGTTCTCGTAGATGTACTCGAAGACCTCCTTGGCGTCGCCCAGCGTCGAGTCGTTGGGCGCGTTCACGGTCTTCGAGATGGCGGAGTCGACGCCCTTCTGACAGGCGACCTGGACGCCGGCGTGGTCCTTCGCCGAGAGGTCGCCGGTGACGACGAACAGCTCGCCGATGGCGTCCGGGACGGTGTCGAGCCCCTCGACGCCGTCGAACGCGTTTTCGGCCATCTGCGCCTGCGCCTCGCGCTTGACGGCCTCGACGTCGACGTCGTTGGCCTCCAGCGTGCGCAGGAAGTAGTCGTCGAACTCGACGAGCATCTCGTCGCCCTGGACGTCGTCGGAGACGTTCTTGTAGTAGGCGACGTTGTAGATCGGCTCGCAGCCGCCGGTCGTGTTACCGATCATCGACGTCGTGCCCGTGGGGGCGATCGTCGTCGTGTTGTGGTTCCGGATCGGGAAGCCGTCCGCCCACTCGTCGGCGTCGAGCCCGGTGAAGTGCTCGAACCAGTCGCGGTGCTCGGTCGGGTTCGCGTACTTCGAGTCCGCCCAGTCGTTGAACGTCCCGCGCTCCTCGGCGAGATCGTGGGAGGCAAGCTTCGACTCGTGGTTGATGTGGGTCATCAGCTGCCGGGCGATCTCGTTGCCCGACTCGGAGCCGTAGCGGACGCCGAGCTGGACGTACAGCTGCGCGAGCCCCATGATTCCGAGCCCGATCTTCCGCATGTCGCGGACCTTCTCCTCGATCTCGTCGACCGGGAAGTCGGACATCGTGACGACGTTCTCGAGGAAGCGAGTGCCGTACGCGATCCGCTCTTCGAACTCCTCGAAGTCGATCGCCTCTTCGAGGAACGCCTCGACTGCGGCCGCCTCGGAGTCGTACTCGTCGGCGTGCTCGTCCGACCAGACGCGCCAGTCGGGCGCGTCGAGGTCCGCGAGCGTCGAGAGGTTGATGTGGCCGAGGTTACAGGCCTCGTACTCCTCTAACGGCTGCTCGCCGCAGGGGTTCGTCGCGAGAATCTGGTGCTCCGGGTGCTCCTCCACGTCGAAGGAGTGCTCCTTGTTGATCCGTTCGAGGTAGACGACGCCCGGCTCCCCGTTCTCGTGGGCGCCCTGGATCATGTGATCCCAGATCTCCGCCGCCGGGACGGAGAGCTCCTCGCCGACCTCGACGTGCTCGCCGAGCCCGAACATGTCGTAGAGCTCTTTCGTCTCCGGGGTGGCGACGTGGGGCTCCTCGGTGCGGGGGTTGGTGAAGGTGAACTCCTCGTCGTTCGCCAGCGCCTCCATGAAGTCGTCGGTGACGCCGACGCTGATGTTGAAGTTCGAGAGGTGTCCCTCGACCGCGTTCCGGAGGTGCTCGGGCACCTTGCCGTCCTCGTCGATGAGCTCGCGGGCCTCCTCCAGCGCGTCCGCGAAGGAGTTGTGCGTGAAGTCGTCGGGGTCGTTGAGCCGCAGCGAGTGGGCCAGCGAGACGTCCTTGTTCTTCGCGTGGATGAACTGGATCACGTCCGGGTGCGAGATGCGCATGACGCCCATCTGGGCGCCGCGGCGCGCGCCGCCCTGCGCGATCGTCTCGCACATCTGGTCGAACGTCCGCATGAACGTGATCGGCCCGGAGGCGATGCCGCCGGTGGAGCCGACGGAGTCGCCGTACGGCCGGAGCTTCCAGAACGCGTACCCCATGCCGCCGCCGGACTGGAACACCTCGGCCGCCTCCTTGGCGGTCTGGTGGATGTCGGTGATGTCGTCGCCCGGCGAGTCGACGAAGCAGGCGGAGAGCTGCTGGAGCTCGTCGCCGGCGTTCATCAGCGTCGGGGAGTTCGGCATGAAGGAAAGCGACTCCATCCCCTGTCGGAACGTCTCGGCGGTCGCCTCGACGTGGTCGCGCACCCCGTCGGGGAGCTCGGGAACGACCGTCTCGTACGCGAACTTGTTGACGTTGTGGGCCGTGAGCGTCGCCTCCGCGTCGTCGTCGGCCGTCGTGCCCGCGCCGAACACGTCCTCGGCGAGCTCGTCGCGCCGCGGGTGGTCGGGCTTCAGCTGGTCGGGCGTGACGGTGACCTCGACGCCCTGGTTTTCAGCCTCGAAGACGGCCTCCGCGAGCGCGACGTTTCGCGCGACGCGGTCGAAGAGTTCCTCCTGGTCTTCGATCGGTTCGCCGTCCGCGTTCTTCCGGAGGTAGCGCGCGGGCAGGATGTTCTGGTAGGCGTTGCCCGTGAGGCGCTCCTCCATCGTCTCGCCCGTGGTTCGTTTGATCGGCAGTTCGACTCCGTCGGCGGAGACGCCGTCGCTGCTCATTCGGCGGCCACCCCGCTGGCTTTGCGTGGAATATGGATCATCTGTAGTGTTGGTGTACTGGCGAGGCGGGCCCTTGTACGTTCGGATGTTCGGCCCCGCCCGGCTTCTACATGTCCGATTCGGTATGTAACGTCTCTCCGGTGCGCCTGACGCTGAATCCGGTACGTCGGTAAGGAATGGGCTCTGGACACATAAGCATAGGTAGACCGGAGTGAAACTGGTCGTCGATCGAAAAAACCACACGATGTGAGCGGTCTCCCACGGGAACAGAAGGGGGGTCGATCGAGGCGACAACCGCCGGCCCAGCCGGCGCCCGATACCGCCGTGTCGGCCGATGTCGGGCGGATCCACGCTCGGCCCCATCACCGGAATGCCTGAAGACCTATCAGAACTAGTAAACGACTTCCGGCTCCTCCCACAAGCTTATGCCCGGCGTCGCCGTGGTCCGGGACATGACCGCAACGTCGCTCGCGCTCGCGGGGCTCGCCGCGCCGGCACAGGCCGCGCTGCTCGGCAGTCAGGTCGGGCAGCTCCTGGTCGCCCTCGTCGCCGTCGCGCTCGTCATCGTCGTCGGCAAGTTCGTATTGAAGCTCGCGTGGCGGCTCGTCACGATCGGCATCGTCGTCGTCGCGGCGTTCTACCTGCTGTCGACGCTGGGACTTGTCTAAAACCGCCGCGGGCCGGCCGCCGGTTCGGGTCGAAGCGCCCGGCTTACTGGAACGCCGCGCCCGGTTCGGCCTCGGTGCGGTCGACCTCCGACCGCTTGAACTGCTTTTCTATCTCCTCGTAGCGCTCGCGCGTCTCGGGGGTGACGCTCGGGTTCACCTCGCTCAGCGCGTCCTCGAAGTGCTCCATCGTCACGCGGACGTTGCCGACGGACTCGCCGACCTCCTCGCGCGTGACGCTGCCGATGAACTCCCGAGAGGCGTTCATCGACGCCTCGCGGGCGACCGCCTCGATGTCGGCCCCCACGTACCCCTCGGTCTTGCGGGCGAGGGCGTCGAGGTCGATGTCGTCCGCCAGCGGCTTATCCCGCGTGTGGACCTCGAAGATCCGGCGGCGCGCCGCCTCGTCGGGCACTGGCACGTGGACGTGCCGGTCTAAGCGACCGGGGCGGAGCAGCGCCGAGTCGATGAGGTCGGGGCGGTTCGTCGTCGCGACGACGACGACGTCCTCCAGCGACTCGAGGCCGTCGAGCTCCGTCAGCAGCTGGGAGACGACGCGCTCGCCCACGCCGGAGTCGCCGGAGTTCTTCCCGCGCTCGGTGGCGATCGAGTCGATCTCGTCGAAGAACACGATCGTCGGCGCGTTCTCGCGGGCCTTGCTGAACACCTCGCGGACGCCCTTCTCGGACTCGCCCACGTACTTGTTCAGCAGCTCGGGCCCCTTGATCGAGATGAAGTTGGACTCGCTCTCGTTGGCGACGGCCTTCGCGAGCAGGGTCTTCCCCGTGCCCGGCGGGCCGTACATCAGGACGCCCTTCGCGGCCTGCATGTCGAGCTCGTCGAACACCTCGGGGTACTCGAGCGGCCACTGGATCGTCTCGCGGAGCCGCTCTTTCGTGTCGCCGAGGCCGCCGACGTCGTCCCAGGTGGTGTCGGGGACCTCCACGAACACCTCCCGCAGCGCGGAGGGTTCGATCCCCTTGATCGCCTCCTTGAAGTCCGACTCGGTCACCTGGATGCTGTTCAGCACGTCGGCGTCGATCTCGTCCGATTCGAGGTCGATCTCCGGGCGGATGCGCCGCAGTGCGTGCATCGCGGACTCCTTCGCCAGCGATTCGAGGTCGGCCCCGACGAAGCCGTGCGTGTTCTCGGCGTACTCGTCGAGGTCGATCCCGTCGGTCAGCGGCATGTTCCGCGTGTGGACCTGAAGGATCTCCTTGCGACCGTCCCGGTCGGGGACGCCCACCTCGATCTCGCGGTCGAAGCGGCCGCCCCGTCGGAGCGCCTGATCGATGGCGTCGACGCGGTTCGTCGCCCCGATGACGACGACCTCGCCGCGCTCTTCGAGCCCGTCCATCAGCGAGAGCAGCTGCGCCACGACGCGGCGCTCCACGTCGCCGCCCGCCTCCTCGCGCTTGGGCGCGATGGAGTCGAGCTCGTCCATGAAGATGATCGACGGCGACTCCTCGGACGCCTCCTCGAACACTTCGCGGAGCTGCTCCTCGCTCTCGCCGTAGTACTTCGACATGATCTCCGGGCCGGAGATCGTGTGGAAGTTCGCGTCGATCTCGTTGGCGACCGCCTTCGCGATCAGCGTCTTCCCCGTGCCCGGCGGGCCGTGGAGCAGGACGCCCTTCGGCGGGTCGATGCCGAGGCGCTTGAACAGCTCCGGGTGCCGCATCGGGAGCTCGATCATCTCGCGGACCTGTTCGAGCTCGTCGTCGAGCCCGCCGATGTCCTCGTAGGTCACGTCCGGCCCCTCGCCGGTGCCGCCCGCGGCCTCGCCGCGGTCGGCGATCTCCTCGGCGGAGATCTCGGAGATGCTGATCTCCGTCTCGTCGGTGATGACGACCGTGCCGCCGGGGCTCGTCTCGGCGATCTTCATCGGGACCGCCTGCGACTGGCCGCCCATCAGCCCGAAGCCGAGCGAGGTCCGGATCGTCTGCCCCTCGGTCACCGGCTGACCGGAGAGCTTGTCCCGGATGAACGGGGCGATCTGCCCCCGCACCCGCAGCTGGCTGGGGAAGGCGATCGTCACCGCGTCCGCCCGCGAGACGTCGACGTCCTCGACGGTGACGCGGTCGTCGATCCCCACGTCGGCCTCCTGGCGGAGGCGCCCGTCGATGCGGATCACGCCCGTCCCGTCGTCCTCGGGGTAGCCGGGCCAGACGCGGGCGATCGCCGCCCCGTCGGCGCTCTCGACGCGGACGATGTCCCCGCCGGAGAGCCCGAGCTCGTCGGCCGCGACGCGGTCGATTGCCGCCAGGCGACGGCCGGCGTCCTTCTGTTTCAGCGGCTTGACAGTGAGCTTCATCGGTCGCCCTCCACGGTGAGCACGCCGTTGTTCACCGCCACGTCGGCGGCCGTCCCGGGCAGCTCGAACTCCGATTCGACCGGCCCGTCCGGTCCCTCTACGACGACGATCGCCGTCTCGCCGACGGTGTCGACGGTGACGGCCTCGTCGTCGACGTCGAGGTCGGCGGCGACGGTCCAGCCGTCGTCGTACTCGTACCGGCGCAGCAGCGCGCCGTCGCCGGTCGATCGGGTCTGTATGTGATTCATCCTAACTACGAGTTAGTCGCGTAAGTATTTAAACTTGACGCTCAAAATCGCATGACGTGAGTGCTTCTTTGTACTAACGGTAGTGTAGCGGTTCGAGCGATTCCACCGCCGACCGTCCGCCGTCGTGCGGTCGGACCCGCGGCGCCGATCGAGTCGCCGAGCGCGCGTCGGCTCCCTCGGGCCCTTATACCGTTCGGCGCCGAACCGCCCGGACATGGAACGGGTCACCCACGACGGTCGCGCGACGGCGTACCGCCGCTTCGACCGCGGCGGCGACGGGCCGACTGTCTGCTTCGTTCACGGCAGCGGCGGCACGAAAGACATCTGGAAGTCGCAGGCCAGGCTGGCCGACCGGGTTCCGAGCGTCGCCGTCGACCTCTCCGGGCACGGCGACAGCGACGACGTCGCGACGCCCGCCGGCCCCGAGACGCTCGACGCGTACGCGGACGACGTGATCGCGGTCGCGGAGGAGACGGGGGCGACAGTCCTCTGCGGCAACTCCCTCGGCGGCGCGGTCGCGCTGCGGGTCGCCTTAGAGCGCGACCTCGCGCTCGACGGCCTCGTCCTCGCGGGCACGGGCGCGAAGCTCGCGGTGGCCGAGCCCCTCCGCGGCGCGCTCGCCGACGATTTCGAGCGGGCCGTCTCGCTGCTCCACGAGCCGGACCGCCTCTTCCACGACGCGCCGCCCGAGTACGTCGAGCTCTCCGAGGCGGCCATGCGCGAGTGCGGGCGAGCGGTCACCGAACGCGACTTCCTCACCTGCCACCGGTTCGACGTCCGGGAGCGACTCGATGAGATCGGCGTCCCGGCGCTCGCGCTCGTCGGCGCGCACGACGAGCTCACGCCGCCCGCGTACCATGAGTACCTCGCGGACGGGATCCCGGCCGGAGAGCTCGCGGAGGTCCCCGACGCCGCGCACCTCGCGATGCTCGAAGCGCCGACCGCGTTCAACGACGCGCTCTCCGCGTTCCTCGGTCGGCTGTAGGCCGCCCGTCCCGCCGGTCGTCGGCTCGCGACCGCGTGGACCAGCCGACCGCCGCGAGATTTAGGTCGGTCGCGCGTCCCGTGGGCACATGGTCGACAGCGACGACGGCGATACCGGCCGTGCCGACGGGTCCGGAGCGCCGGCGGGCGCCGAACAGCCTCCGGCCGAACCGCCCCCGGGCGACCCCGACATCGACGACCTGCTCGCGAAGCTCGACGCCCTGCGCGACACGGTCGACGAGGGCCACGAGCGCGAGGAGGTTCGACAGACGATCTCGCTCGTCGAGCGGATGCCCGGGAGCGGCGCGCTCGCGGAGCGGATCACGAAGTACACCTCCAGAGACCTCGCCGAGTCGTTCGTCGGGGCGGTGCTGTTCGCGCTCCCGCTGCTCGTCGAGGGCGGCGTCTTCGAGATCGCGGCCTGGTTCGCGGCGACGACCGTCGCGGGCGTCCCGGTCCTCCTGATCGGCCACGTCGGCTTCGTCTTCGTCGCGACCGCCGGGCTCCTCTACTACGCCGACTTCCGGCAGATCGCGATCCACCACCCGATCCTCGGCGTCATCCCGCGCCGCTACGCCGGGGTCCTCCTCGTGTCGCTCGCCACGTCGGCGGCCATGCTGCTGTTCTGGGGGCGCCTCCACGAGGGCGACCCCACCGCGCTCGAACGGGTCAGCCGGGTCGCGGTCGTCTGGGCCGCGGCGGCGTTCGGCGCGGGCCTCGGCGACATCCTCCCCGGCGAGTCGCAGGGGGACGACCTCGGGAAGTTCGACCTCGACATCGGCGACCGCGACTGAGCCGCCTCCCCGGGAGCCCCACTCGCTCCGCGCCACCAGCGGCACTCGCTCCGCGTCACCCGCGGTGGATCTCCCGCCCCGATCCGCCTTTTCCACAGGTTTTTCGCCGCGGCGATCCTACCGACCCCTATGTCAGCGCTACGCGACGCGCTCCGGGACCTCCCGGACGCGGTGTTTGCGGACCTACTCGAGTCCGACGACGGGTACGTCCTCGTCGTCGACCTCCCGGGCGCGACCGCAGCGACGACCGAGGTGCTCGTCGAGGACGGTCGTATCGACATCGAGGGTCGCCGCGAGAAGGCCGTCCCCGACGGGTTCGAGTACGTCCGGGAGGACCGCCCGCTGTTCCTCGACGCGGAACTCCCCCTCCCGAACGACGCCGACGGCGCGGGCGCCGACGCCGAGATCGACCGCGGCGTCCTCGAAATCTCCCTCCCCAAGCGAGAGCGCGACGTCTCCCGGACCATCCCCGTCGACGACGCGGACGACGAGGGCGACGCCTGACGGGTGGTCACGCTGGTCAACCTTCGCGCCTACTGGCGGTTCGTCGTCGTTCTGCGGCAGTTCTCGCCGCTCATCGTCGCCTACTGGCGTGACCGCCGCCGGTACTTCCTGTTCGGCGGGAGCCGAGAGGTCGACGCCGAGACCCAGCGCGAGCGCGCCGCGGTGCTGCTCGACATCCTGCTCACGCTCGGGCCGACGTTCATCAAACTCGGACAGATCCTCTCGACGCGTCCCGACATCCTTCCCCCGGCGTACATCGAGGTCTTGGAGGGACTCCAAGACGACGTTCCCCCCGCGCCGTGGGAGGAGTCGCGGGTCGTCCTCGAAGACGAGTTCGGGCCGGTCGACGAGACGTTCGACGACTTCGACCGCGACCCGATAAGCGGCGCGAGCCTCGGACAGGTGTACACCGCCACCTACGAGGGCGACGAGGTCGCGGTGAAGGTGCGTCGCCCCGGCATCGAGTCGCTCGTCGAGGCCGACCTCCGCACGATCCGCTGGTCGATCCCGCTGGTCAAGCGGTTCACCGGCGCCGGCCGGTCGTTCTCCCTGGAGAACCTCGCCGACGAGTTCGCCAAGACGATCCGCGAGGAGATGGACTACGCCCGCGAGCGGACGATGCTCGAGGAGATCCGCGGCAACTTCGCGGACAACGATCGGATCCGGATCCCGGAGACGTACGAGTCGGTGTCGGGGCCGCGGGTGCTCACCATGGAGTACGTCCCGGGCACGAAGATCAGCGACATCGACGCGCTCGACGAGGCTGGTCACGACCGGACGGCGATCGCGGAGATCCTCCAGGAAGTGTACCTCCAGATGATCATCGACGACGGCGTGTTCCACGCCGACCCCCACCCGGGGAACCTCGCGGTCGCGGACGACGGGTCCGTGATCTTCTACGACTTCGGCATGGCGGGGCGGGTGGACCCGTTCGTCCAGGAGAAGATCGTCGAGTTCTACGTCGCGGTCGCGCGGCAGGATATCGACGCCATCCTCGACACGCTCATCTCGATGGGGACCCTCTCGCCGGAGGCCGACCGCGAGGTGATGGGGAACGTGATGGAGCTCGCCATCGCCGACGTCCGGGGCGAGGACGTCGAGCAGTACCAGGTGAACCAGATCATCGAGCAGGTGGAGTCGTCCATCTACGAGTTCCCGCTCCGGCTCCCGCCGAACCTCGCCTTGGTCCTCCGGGTCGCCACCGTCGTCGAGGGGGTCTGTGTCACCTTAGACCCCGAGTTCGACTTCATCTCGACGGCGACCGACTACCTCCGCGAGGAGGGGTACTACGAGCAGACCGCCCGTGACCTCGCCGAAGACGCCGGCCGGCAGGTGCAACAGACCACCGAGGCGCTGTTCACGGTCCCGCCGAAGGCCGACGAGTTCCTCGACCGCGCCAACCGCGACGACCTGACGGTCAACGTCGTCTTAGAGGACGACACGAAGGTCTTAGAGAAGCTGGCGATGCGGATCGCCTACTCGGTGCTACTCGCCGTCGGCGTCCTCTCGGCGACGATCCTCTACTCGTTCGCGAACAACTGGCGGCTCGCGCTCGTCGTCCTCGCGCTGGCCTCGCCGCTCGCGATCGCCTTGTACCGGTCGTTCCGGAAGAAGCGGGGACTCCGCACCACGCCGCAGTTCACCCGCCAGGGGATGAAACAGCGGCGCGACGACTGACTCGGCGACGGGGCGCCACTCAACGGCACAGCGACCGGACCGGCGGCGCGGCGACCGACTCAGCGGCCTTTTATCGACTCTCCTGTCGCCCGACAGATCCACACGTCTTCCGCTTCCTCGACCGCGTACTCCCGCGCCGTTAGCCACTCGCGGAGGGCGGCGGAGTCCGGGCTCATCGTCCCCTCGTCCGCCGCAACTCCCTCCGCTGACCCCGACTCGTGGACCTCCACGACGAGCAGCGGACGGTACGTCGCGAGCGTCTCCGCCGCGCCCCGGAGGACCGCCCCCTCGCGCCCCTCGACGTCGACCTTCACGGCGTCCGGCGGTGGGACTGTCCCGCCCCCGTCGGCTCTCTCGTCGCCGACGCCCTCGACGAGTTCGTCGAGCCGTCGGACCGGGACCGACTCCGTCCCGGCGACGCTCGCGCCCCACCTCGTCGCCAGATCGCGGTCGAACGCCGAGCACTTCGAGAACGTCGACCGATAGAAGGTAAGCGTCGCGTTCGCGTCGCCCACGCCCGCCCGCCTGAGGTCGAGCCGATCGCCGAGCCCGTTCCGCTCGGCGTTCCGCGCCAGCCGGTCCGCGCTCTCGCCGTTCGGCTCGAACGCCACTACGCGACGGTCGGTCCCGCGGGTCAGCGGGATCGCGTGCTCGCCGACGTGCGCGCCCACGTCGAGGATCACCGCGTCCTCCGGGAGACGGTCGAGCGCGGCCAGTCCGGGGTCGTCGCCGTGGGGGTTCGTCGGCTCGTAGCTCCAGTACGTGCCGGCGACGGTCCGCTTCGGCGTCGCGACGCCGAGCGCGTACGTCAGGTCGGCGAGCCGGTACAGGGTTCGAAAGCCGAGCCGCTCGACGCGCGACCGAACCAGCGACGGCAGCCGTGCTATCGAGGGCATCGCGGTGTCACGCGCCGATGACTTGAATCGGGACGAGGAGGAAACAGAGCGCGCCGACGGCGAACGTGACGGCCCCGACCGCGATCCGCGGCAGCCCCAGTCCGTCCTCGTCGGCCGGATTCGCGGGTCCGTTGAACGCGATGACCGTCGCGAACACGCCCCAGAACGCCCACAGACCCACCGACTCGTTCAGGCCGAGCCCCCGCCAGAAGTAGAGGTAGGCGGCGATGGCGAACAGCGCGCCGGGGACGAGCGCCGCCACCGTCTCCTGTCGCGGCCCGAGCATCGCCCGGACCATGTGGCCGCCGTCGAGTTGGCCGACCGGGAGGAGGTTCAGGACGGTGAAGAACATCCCGACCCACCCGCCGATCACCACGGGGTGGGCGGTGAGCCGCGGGTCGCCGTAGCTCGTCGGCTGGCCGAGGGCGCCGGCGATGAAGTCCAAGAGTGGCGGGTTGTTGAACCGGATCACCGCGCCCGACGAGTTCGCGAGCTCCGCCGGCACCTGGATCGGGTCGAGCGAGAGGCCGATCGCGGTCACGACGACGGTCGCGAACAGCCCCGCGATCGGTCCCGCCGCGCCGATATCGAAGAGGACCTTCCGCGACGGCATCCGGCCGCGGATGCGGATCACCGCGCCGAGCGTGCCGAACGGGAAGATGAAGGGGATAACGTACGGCAACGAGACGGGGACGCCGTGGTAGCGACCGGCGGCGTAGTGGCCGAGTTCGTGGGTCATCAACACCCCGAGAACGGCGGCCGTGAACGGCCACGCCCGGAGCAGCGTCAGGGGGTTCGACTGGATCTCCGCGAGCGGCACGTAGTACCAGCCGTACGCGCCGACGAACAGCGTCGACAGCAGCGTGGCCGCGAACATGGCGACGTTCACCCACGGGATCCCGTCCCGACCGCGGTCGAACGGCGTCGCGACGACGACGTGGCCGCCGTCGACGACCTCCACGTCGACCTCGTACCCCGCCTCTCGAAAGTGGGGGGTCAGCTTGCGCAACAGCGTCCGCTCCGGGACGTACGACTCGCCGCGGTATCGCACGCGACCGTCCTCGCGGCGGACCTCGTCGATCCGAAAGAACGTCCGGAGCGGCTCCGGACGCGGCGCGCCGTCGCCGGCCGTCGCCGCGTCCTCGTGTTCTGGCATCGTGGGGTCGTAGCTGGTCGGCGAGTATAAACCCCGCGTCGGCGGGCACGGGTACCGCAAACACGGCGCGGCGCGTGGGCTGGCGGAACTCGACGCGGACGCGCTCGCGGTCAGAAAAGCGCGGGACGGGGACCGGTTCGTGAACCGAGTGCGCCTCGGAGCGGTACTGCGTTCGTCGGTCGGCGGAGCGCGTCCCTCAGGCGGGTTCGACGCGCCAGGTCGTCGCGCCCGTGTACGACCACTTCTCGACGGTGAGCTCCGTCGCCGAGTCGCGGAGCTTCACCATCAGGGCGCCGATCTCCTTCGGCGAGAGGTCGACGTCGTCGGAGATGAACTTCCCCTTGAAGTACATCTCGCCGTCCTGGGCGCGGTCGAGCAGGTACTGCTTCAACCGCTCTTCCTTGCTGCGGTCGTCGTTCGCGCTCGCGTTCGTGGAGGGGTTCGCAGTCGCGCTCATAGTACACCTCACCCTTGCTCCCGGAGGGTGTTATAAAGGCGTCACCGTTGGGCGACGTTCAGGGGGTTTCAGGGCGTTTCACCGAACTCGCCGGGGTAAAACGTGTCTGACGGACTCTTTACAACGCTTCTAGAACGCGCTAGAAATTTTATAACCCGTTTTGAACACGTTTTCTCCGTCGCTGACTCGGTACGCGAGTAACTCGCCGCCGTCCGGTCCGACGGCCGGAAAGAAACAAAAAGCGCCGCGTATTCTCGGTCTCGGCGCGCTCGCGCGGCATCCCCGCGACCGCCGAGACGACCTCTTAGGACCGATCGCGGCCGCGACGAAACCGGAAGCGGCGACGCCGCGCGCCGGTCAGTCCCGGCGGTGGACCCAGAACGTCTCCGACTCCGTCGCCTCTTTCTTGAAGATCGGCACCTCGTCTTTCAGCCGGTCGATCCCGTCTTCGACCGTCCGGAACGCCTCCCCGCGGTGCCCGGCCAGCACGACCACGAAGACGATGTCCTCACCCGCCTCGATCACGCCGGTGCGGTGGTGCATCCGCACGTCGAAGACCCCATCGCGGGCCGCTAGCTCCTCCGCGATGGCGGCCATCCGATCCTCGGCGACCCCGTCGTACTTCTCGAACGCGAGGTGCGTCGTCCGGTCGTCGTCCGGGCCGTCGCGGGCGCGCACGCGGCCGGTGAACGTCGCTATCGCCCCCGCCCGGTCCGCGTCCGGCGACGCCTCGGCGCGGCGCACCAGCGTCTCACGGGTGATCCACGGCTCCGCGCTGTCGAGGTCGGCGACGACGTCGCCGAGGTCGACCCCGTCGGGGGCGGTCGCGCTCGCGACGACCGTCCCCGGCACGCGCTCCGGGTCCGGGTCGGACCCGAGGAGGACCGCGGGCACGCGCAGCCGCGGCTCGCCGGCCGCCAGCAGGTAGTCGTGGTCGGGGGCGAGCCCGTCGAGCAGGTCGTCGAACCCCTCGACGCTCCCCCGACCGCGCCAGTTCCCGTCTGCGTCGAACGCGACGGCGGTGTCCGCGCCCGAGCGCTGCGCCGGACCGACGACCCCCCCGTCCGCGGCCGGGTCGCTCCGTGTCGAGTCGCTCTCGGGGGCGCCGTTCGGGTCGTCGTCGCGCTCCACGACGGCGACTCGCCCGTCGAGTCGGTCCGCGAGCCGCCGGGCCAGCGTCGCCGCCCCGTCGCCGACGATCGATATCGGTCGCATACCCGAGAGCGGGCCGCGACCGATTTAGGCGTTTCCCGCCCGACGCGCCGGGCCGGATCGGGCTCGGGGCCGCTTCCACCGCGTCCGGGCTTGACAATCCTTAAGACTGCGACAGGGGTACTCCTCGGCAATGAGAATCGTCGTTTCTGTCGGCGGGAGCGTGCTCGCGCCCGACCTCGACCCCGAGCGCGTGGCCGCGTACGCCGAGGCGATCGAACGGCTGGTCACCGACGGCTGCGAGGTCGGGGTCGTCGTCGGCGGCGGCGGCGTCGCCCGCGAGTACATCGAGACGGCCCGCGAGATCGGGGCCAACGAGGTCGAGCTCGACCGGCTCGGGATCGGGACGACCCGGCTCAACGCCCGGCTGCTGATCGCCGCCCTCGGCGAGCGCGCGAGCCTCGCGCCCGCGGTCGACACCGAGGAGGCGGCGGCGGCCCTCCGCCGCGACGAGGTGTCGGTGATGGGCGGCGTCACGCCGGGGCAGACGACCGACGCGGTCGCCGCCGCGTTCGCCGAGTCCGTCGACGCCGACCTGCTCGTGTACGCGACGAGCGCCGACGGGGTGTACGACGCCGACCCCAACGCCGACCCCGACGCGGCGCAGTTCGCGGAGCTGTCGCCGGCCGAGCTCGTCGAGGTCGTCCTCCCGATGAGCCGCGACGCCGGCGCGTCCGCCCCCGTCGACCTCCTCGCGGCGAAGCTGATCGACCGGGCCGAACTCCGGTCGATCGTGCTCGACGGGACCGACCCGAGCGCCGTCGTCGACGCCGTGCTGCGCGGCGATCACACCGGAACGGACGTGGTCCCCCCGGGCGCCGGCGAACCGAGCCGCTGGACGGAGGCACGATGAGCGCGGACGACGCCTCCGACGACGCGTCCGCCGCCCCCGACGACTCCCCGCACATCCTCTCCGGGGGGTCCGCCCTCGACGACGGCGAGGACGCCGCCGAGGAGTCGACCGAGACCTTCCACGCCTTCTGGGCCGACGTCGTCGCCGACGAGGTCGAGGCCCGCGACCCCGACGAGCCGATCGTGATCAAGGGCGGTGTCTCGCCGTCCGGCGTCGCGCACCTCGGGAACTTCAACGAGATCATGCGCGGCTACTTCGTCGCCGAGGTGCTCCGCGACCGCGGCCACGAGGTCCGGCAGGTGTTCACCTCCGACGACAAGGACCCGCTGCGGAAGGTCCCGCGCAAGCTGGCGAACGCGGACGGCGAGATCGTCGGGCTCGGCGAGGTCGACGCGGGCGCGCTCGGCCGCAACCTCGGGAAGCCGTACACCGAGATCCCGGACCCGTTCGGCGAGGCCGAGTCGTACGCGGCCCACTTCGCGGGCCTGCTCAAGGCCGACGCCGACCGCCTGAACGTCCCGGTCGAGATGCTCTCGAACACCGATCTGTACGCCGACGGCGACTTCGACGAGGCGATTCGGACGGTACTCGCCGACGTCGAGCGCGTCCGCGAGGTGCTCTCCCCGTATCAGGACAAAGTTGACGACGAGTACGTCCCGTTCAACCCGGTCTGTGCGGAGTGCGGCAAGGTCACGGAGACGGTGACGGCGATCGACGCAGAGGCCGAGACCGTCGACTACGTCTGTACCGACATGGACGCCGGCGGCAACACGATCGAGGGGTGCGGCCACGAGGGCACCGCGACGTTCCGCGAGGGAAAGCTCCCGTGGCGGTTGGAGTGGCCCGCGCAGTGGGGCGTCCTCGGCGTCGACTTCGAGCCGTTCGGTAAGGACCACGCGGAGGGGTCGTGGCCCTCCGGCGTCGACGTCGCGCGGAACGTCTTCGGCGAGGAGCCGCCCGTGCCGATGGTATATGAGTGGTTCACGCTCAACGGCGACGCGTTCTCCTCCTCCGAGGGCAACGTCGTCACGGTCCAAGAGCTCCTAGAGCTGATCGAGCCCGAGGTGTTGCGCTACTTCTTCGCGCTCCACCCGAAGAAGGCCCGCGACCTCGACATTGAGCGGCTCGACCAACTGGTCGACCGCTTCGACCGGTTCGAGCGCGCCTACTTCGGCGAGGTCGACGACCCGGATCTGGTCGCCTTCGCCGAGCGCGCCTACCCGTTCGTCGTCGGCCGGCCCGACGACCCGCCAGCGGAGAAGCCGATCCGGCTCCCGTACACGTTCGCGGCGGTGCTCGGCATGGTCGACGACCCCGACTTCCGCGAGCGCCTCGCCCGCGACGAGGGCCATATCCCGGACGACGCCGACGCCGACATCGTCGACGCCGCACTCGCCCGCGTCGAGCAGGCGCGGAACTGGGCCGAGCGGACGGGGAACGAGTACGACTACCGGCTCCAGACCGACCTCCCCGCGGTCGAGTTCGACGGAGACGTCGCGGCCGCGCTCGACGACCTCGCCGACTTCGTCGCGGCCGGCCACGACGGGGAGGAGATCCAAGGGGCGATGTACGAGACTGCGCGCGACCACGACATCGAGGTGAGCGAGTTCTTCGCGGCGGGCTACCGCCTCTTTTTCGACGACACACAAGGGCCGCGGCTCGGGGAGTTCCTCGGCGAGCTGGAGCGCGACTACGTCGTCGACCGGCTCCGACGGGAGGCGTAGATGACCGAGGACCGCTCGCTCGACGACTTCGCCGCGGACGACGACGGCGACGAGTCCGCCGAGAGCGCTCCGGACGACGCGGAAGGTGACGGCGTCGACCCCGACGAGGCGACCGACGCCGCTCCCGCGACCGACGCCGCTCCCGCGACCGCCACCTCGACGTGGCACGCCGACGGCGCCGAGTGCGACCGGTGCGGCGAGCGTGTCGACCGCCGCTGGCGCGACGACGACGCCTTCGTCTGTCCTGACTGCGCCTCGTGGTGACCGCGCCGCCGCGGTCGCCTCCCTGACCGGCGGTCAAAACTTAAGCCGTCGGCCGTCAAGGTGTTCCGTGAACGGAAAATTCGTTTGGAGTTAAATTAGATATAAATGAAATATATTCCGGACCTACTCCACGGGCGGTCGGCGACCGCCCTCACGGCGGCGTACCTGTGTATCGCGGCGGCGTCCGCGGTCGCGGTCGACCTCGCCGTCGCGTCGACGATTGGGGTCGCGGGCGGGTGGACGCCGACGCGTCTCGTCGGGGACTGGCTGCTCGTCGCCGGGTCCGGCGGGCTCCTCTACGGAGCGGTCACGCACCACCGCCAACGGGCGGAGACCGCGCGTCGAAACCTCGAAACCTCTAACCAGCAGATACAGGTTCTGAGTCGTGTGTTTCGGCACAATGTCCGCAACGATCTCAACGTGATCCAGGGGTACACCGACCTGCTGGCCGACCGGATCGACGACGAGCGGAGTCGAGAGTGCTTGGAGACGGTCCGGGAGACGACCGACGACATCGTCGAGATAAGCGAGAAGCTCCGCGTCATCGAGGACGCGTCGCCCGAACGACCGGACGGCCGCGTCGACCTCGTCGCCGCGGTCCACGAGGCGCTCGACGTCGTCGACGCCGACGGCGCCGCGCTCACCGTCGAGACCCCCTCTGAGGCGTGGATCCGCGCGGACGACACCGTCGAGTTCCCGATCCGCGAGGTGTTCGAGAACGCGGTCACCCACAACGACGGCGCGACGCGCCGCGTGACGGCGACGATCCGCGAGAACGGGACGACCACCTGTCTGGAGGTCATCGACAACGGCCCGGGGATTCCCCCCGACGAGCGTGAGGTCTTACAGGCGGAAGAGGAGACGCCGCTCTCGCACGCGAGCAGCATCGGGCTGTGGCTCGTCAAGTGGATGTGCGAGACGCAGGGGGGAACCGTCCGGTTCGACGCGACCGACGACGGTACGACAGTCCGGCTCCGATTCGAGTCCGCGTCGCCGCCCGCTACTCCAACTCGGTGATCGTCACGGCGTACACCGCGCCGCAGTTCCCGCATTCGACGTGGACTCCCCGGCTCGTCTCGCCGCGGGTGAACTCGGAGATCTCCTCCGAACACGAGCACTCGAACTGGACTTTCATTACCTCTCCTTCATCCTGCTGATATTTAAAAGAAACCGACGCGGAATCAGCGGTGAAAACCGGTGATCGCGGTGCCGTCTCTCACCCGCCGTCGCGCACGGCGTCAGTCGTCGTCGACGATCACTTCGACCGGTCCGTCGCCGTCGTCGGCGGCGTCCTCGTCGGAACCGCCGGACAGGTCGGCGCCGCCGGACTGCTGCTGCTGGTAGTAGAGCCCGCCGGCGACCGCGAGGACGATCCACGACCGCCAGTTGGCGAGGTTCAGCGTGTAGCCGATGCCGAACGGCTTCTCGACGAGCATCCCCTTGCCGGGCTGCCAGTACGACGAGAGCAGCCGACCGAGGCTCGGCCGCTCGAAGTTGTACGGGATCCCGAGAACCTCTCCCGAAGACGGTTTGTCTGCCATACGAGTCTATCTGTCGGCCGACACCATAAATCGTGGCGACCCGGCGCGCCGATCGGAACGGCGCTGCGGCTGTCGCCGGTCAGGGCTCTGACCCCGGCCGAGCCGGCGGTTCGTCACCGGTAGCGGCCGCGGTCCGCCACGTCTCGGAGTCGGTCGAGGACCGCTTCGTCGCCGACGGCCTCGTACCCGCTCTCGAACGCCGCTAGCAACGGGCCGGGTTCCGTCGCGGTCGCTCGGACCGATCCCTCGAACACGTGGAGGTCCATCGCGTGGTCCTCGACGTGGCCCGTGTGGTAGCCGAGCCCGAAGTCGATGAGGTACGTCTCGGGCGGCGGGCTCGACCGCCCGTCGCGTTCCGTGCGCTCGCCGCGCTTCGACACCCGAACGTTCCGCGTCGTCGGGTCGCCGTGGACCATCTCGGCGCCGTGGAGCCGCGCGAGGTGGCGACCGACGGCCTCCGCCGTCCCCTCGTCGAGGGCGGCCGCGAGGTCGCGCTCCCCGACGTGCTGGAGCGTCAACGTCGCCTCCGCGAGGTCGACGTCGTACACGAGCGGCGTCGACACGCCAGCGCGCCGCGCCTCGCTCGTCAGCCGGGCCTCCGCGACGGTCCGGTCGCGCCTGATCGTCCGGTCGAGTTCGGGGTGTCGGTACGACTTCGGCACCCGTCGCTTGACCACGCGCCGGTCGCCGTCCGTCCCCTCGACCGTCACGGTCGCCTCCGCGCCGCGGCGGTCCGCCTCCGCGTCGCGCGCCGCGCTTCGCGACTCGGCCCCCCCGCGTCCGCGCGCGACCGACTCCCCGTCTCGCCACGTCACCGGCACCTGATCCGGCCGGAAGCTCGGGTCGACCGCGGACTCCGCGATCGGGACGGTGTCCCCGGCGGCGGCCATCTTCGCGCCCAACACGGCGATCATCCCGGCGTTGTCCCTGAGGAATCGCGGTTCCGGCGCGTGGAAGTCGGCGCCGCGGGCCTCGCACATCGTCGCCAACATCTCCCGCAGCCGGTCGTTCTGTGCGACGCCGCCGCCCAACACGAGCTCGTCCGCGCCGGTCAGCGACAGCGCGCGCTCCGAGACCTCCGTCAGCATCGCGAACACGTGCTCCTGGAGCGAAAAGCAGATCTCCTCGACGGGGACGCCGCTGTCCGCGGCGTCGTTGGCGGCCGAGCTGATCCCCGAAAACGAGAAGTCCATCCCCTTGACCACGTAGGGGAGATCGAGGAGGTCGGTCTCGGCGGCCGACCCCTCCTCGCCTCCGGCCCCTTCCCCTTCGCTGCCGACCTCGCCCGCGCCCGTCGCGAACTCGGCGGCCGCCGACTCCACCTTCGGTCCGCCGGGGTGGCTCCACCCGACGTGGCGCGTGAACTTGTCTATCGCGTTGCCCACCCCGGCGTCCATCGTCTCGCCGAGGACCCGGTACCGCCCGTCGTGGTAACCGAGCAGGTGCGCGTTCGCGCCGGAGGCGTTCAGACAGACCGGGTTGTCGAAGCCGGAGCGGTGGCGACCGATCTCGAGGTGCGCCACCATGTGGTTGACGCCGACGAGCGGGACGCCGAGCGTCCCGGCGAGCGACCGCGCCGCGGTCCCGACGATCCGGAGGCAGGGACCGAGCCCGGGGCCGCGAGAGAAGGCGACCGCGTCGACCGCGTCCGGACCGTGTCGCTCCTCGGCGGCGGTCAGGACGCTATCGACCACCTCCGGGATCGCCTCCGACATGTGTTCGGCGGCCTCGCGCGGGTGAATGCCGCCGCTATCCGGCTCGTATGGGTCTGATTCGATGAGAACTGAGTCGGCCTCGGCGTCGTACAGCGCGGCGCTCGCGCACCACGCGGTACCCTCGATGCCGAGAACGCGCATCCGGCGGAGTTACGCTTCCTCGGCGTCCGCCTCGTCGCCGCCGATCTTGTTGCGCTCGAGCATATGGTCCTGCTCGACATCCAGCGCGTCGGCCGCGGAGTCGTACACCTTCGCGTAGCCGACCGTCTTGCGCATGCCGAACTTCGTGTCGAGCTCGTGGACGACGACCTCCTCGGAGTCCTTGTCGAGCTTCGCCGCCAGCGAGTCGCGGACCGACAGTCGGGAGGGCGTGGCCTCCTCGTGGGTCGTCTCGAAACGGATGTCCGTGCGGTGCAGCATCGGGTTCTCCTCCTCGGAGATGATATCGACGTCCATGGTTCAGTTAGGCGTATATCCCCTCGAAAGCTGTAAAAGGATTTCGAAGCGGGGGTGTCGCCGCCGAACTCCGGACCGACCGCCGACGAGACACACTGTTCGGCGTCAGGGTTTCCCCCCTCCGGTGCGTGCGTACCGTTACCACGCGGATGTCAGACGACACCCGATTCGACCCTACCGACCGGTCGCAGTACGAACTCACTCGGGCGGCGAACGTCGTCGTCCCGCTGTCCCCCGTCCGAAAGGCCCGGATCTGCGGGACGCTGGCTCTCTTCGGGGCACTGACGGGCCCGCTCGTCGCGACCCTCCCCCCGGCCGTCCGCGAGGCGAACTTCTCCGGGCCGCCGCTCGCCGCCCACCTCGGCGTCGTGGCAGTCGTGTTGGCGGGGACGGTCGCCGCCGGCGGAGCCGGCCTCGGGCTCGTCGCGCTCCAGCGCCGGCTCGCGCGCGGTCCCGAACCGAGCGACGACCAGGTCTGGACGTTCCTCGCCCTCGAGGACGCGCTGACCGGAATCGGCTTCGTCACCGGCGGACTCGGCGTCGGCGTCGGCTTGGTCCTGCTGGCGAGCGGGCACTGGGGCGTCGAGGCCCTCGAAGCGCTCCGCCGCAACGGCGTCGAGCCGTACCTCTCTATGGGAGCGATTCCGACGACGCCCCTGCTAGCGACGGCGGCCGGACTGATCGCCGGTCTCGGGGTCCTCACGGCGACCGTCGTCGCGGTCGACGGCGAGTGACGCCGGTCGAGGCCGCGTCGCTCGGGCGGCCGTCACGCCGGATCCGTCGGATCTCTCCCGTCCGGGCCACCATCGTCGCTCTCACTCAGCTCGACGCCGAGGACGTCGTAGCCGGCCGCAGTGTCGCCGGCGAGCCCCTCGAACAGTTCCCGAGCCCGTCGCCGGGCTTCGGGCGTGACCGCGACGCGGACCATCCCCTCGCCGGGCTGCCCGTAGACGACGGTGGACCCGAGCGGGGCCGCGAGCATCGCCGGCAGCGCCGCCAGGTCCTCCTCGCCGGTCACTTCGATCGTCACCGGCTCGTCCGCCGCGAGCGCCTCGGCGAGCGCGTCGAGCAGCGCCGCTGACAGCGCCGCGGCCGGGTTTTCGACCGCGATCCGCCGCTCCTCCGTCGCCGCGAGCGCGGTCTCGATCTCCTCGCGGACCGCCTCGCGCTCCGTCTTCCCGTCGACCAACGCCACGTCCGGAACGCGGCCGGCCTCTCGAAGGTGGTAGGTGACCACGTCGCCGACCGCGATCAGCTGCGGCGGTCCCCCCGCGGACGAGCCGCGTCGCTCGCGGGCCTCGTCGACGGCCTCCAAGAGCGCGCCGGCGTCCGTCGTCACCGGTCCCAGCGGCTCCTTGAAAGCGTCGCGGAGCGATTCGGGGAGGGTGAGAAGTGGGTCGCTCATCGGCTTCGTCCGGCGGCGCGGCGTTGGGTCACCGCACTTTGAGCGCGTACGCGCCCGCCTCGGAGACGTTCATCTCCTCGGCGATATCGCTGTCCTCGGGCTTGGTGATGATGACGTAGCCCGCCCAGTCCTCCGTCAGCGACGACGACCCGCAGAGCGCGCAGGTCTGAGCGTCCGGGTCGTTGACGTGGTGACACTCCCGGCACGCCAGGCGGTCCTCGGCCATCAGTCGGCCTCCTCACCGGTCTGTTCGCGGTGCTTCCGCTGCCCTTCGAGCCAGTCGTGCTTCCCGAGGCCGGGCTGTTTCGCCGTGAGCCCGATCTTCGAGTCCCGGGGGTTGCGCTCGTCGATGCTCTTGGTGACGACGCGGACGCGCACCGCGTCGTCGACCCCGAGCGTCTTGTCGGAGTCCGACGAGGCGAGCTGCTGGTTCGCGCCGTCGAACGTGAGGTACTCGTCGGTGATCTGCGAGACGTGGAGCAGCCCGTCCACCGGTCCGATCCCGACGAAGGCGCCGAACTCGACCGTCTCGACGACGGTTCCGTCGGCGACCTCCTGCATGTCGGGGTCGTAGGTGAGCGCGTCGAACTCCGCCTCGTAGTAGACGCCGGGCCGGTTGTGTAACACCGCCCCCTCGCCGATGTCGTGAACCTCGATGACGCTCACGACGCTGCCGACGTCCTCGTCCATCCGTCCTTCCAGCTTGTCCTGAAGCAGGGCTTTCACCCGCTCGTCGGTGACGTCCGCCAAGTGCTTCGGCGGGACCTCGACCGTGTCCTTGAGTCGAACTCGTTTGTACATGTTGTTGGTTGTCCGCGGCCGCTAGGGTTCCGTTATCGCCAGTGTGTTCCGACCCCTTAAACCGATTACTGGTGCGTCCGCCGCCAGCACCCGTTTCGCGAGGGGGCCGTCGTTGGTGACGACGGCGTCGACCCGGCCAGCCGCGGCCAAGGCGACGAGCGCGTCGTCGGCGTACGATTCGTCCGTCTCCACCGCCTCCGCCCGCTCCGCGAGGTCCGCGCCCACGCTCGCCGCGGTCGCCTCCGCGCCGTTCCCGGCCTGAAGCCCGTCGAGCTCCGCCAGGACCGCCGCCGGCACCACGGTCTCGTAGCCGCCGAGGAGCCGATCCAACTCCTCGAACAGCCGCAGGTCGGCCTCGACCGGCGCCATCAGCGCGCTCGCGTCGAGCGCGACGACGGGAACGCCGCTTCCCCCGAGCCCCTCTGCGCGGTCGTCGTCCGCGGGCGTCGCGTCGGGACCGTCTGCGGGGGCGTCGTCGGCCACGCTACGTGAGCGTTCCGACGCCGATGAGCCGCCAGCGCGCGCCGACGCGCCGGTTGATCGCGATCTGCGCGCCCTCCTCGGCGCAGACGGGCCGCTTGAGGCTCACCTCGCACTCACCGTCGCGCGCGCTCGTCACCGCGCCGACCGTCGTCGCGGTACCGACCGTGAGCATCAGGGGCTCGCCGGTGCTGATCTCCTCGATGTCGCTCTCGCCGCTCTCGTCGTCTTCCTTGCCGACGACGCGCTCGAGCAGGTCGACCGTCATCTCGAACTCCTCGCGGGTCGGGGGGAGCGTCCCCGGCTCGCCGGCGACCTGGCCGGCGAGGGCGTCGCCCTTCGTCAGGCTCGGGTCGAGCCCGGTGCCGACGCCGAGGAGGCCGCCCGGGTGGGCGGTGTCGACGTCGCGGTTGCCGGCTTGGAGCGACCGAACGGTCGTCTCCAGCGGCCGCCACTCCGTCTGGCCTTCCTCGTCCACCTCGCGCCCCGGTCGGATCTCCAGCCCGTCGCCGACCGACAGCTCGCCGCTGACGAGCGATCCGCCGACGACGCCGCCCTTCAGGTCCTCGGCGGTCGCGCCGGGGCGGTTGATGTCGAACGAGCGGGCGGCGTACATCCGGGCGCTCTCGCCCGGGTCGCGGTCCGGCGTCGGGATCTCGGACTCGACCGCGTCGATGAGCAGGTCGAGGTTGACCTCCTGCTGGGCCGAGACGGGGACGATCGGCGCGTCCTCCGCGACGGTTCCCTCGACGAACTCCTGGATCTGCTCGTAGTTGTCGACGGCGCGGTCGCGGCTCACCAGGTCGACCTTGTTCTGCGCGATGACGATGTTCTCGATCCCGATGAGATCGAGCGCCATCAGGTGTTCTTCCGTCTGGGCCTGCGGGACGTCCTCGGTCGCGCTCACGACTAGGACCGCCCCGTCCATGATCGACGCGCCCGAGAGCATCGTCGCCATCAGCGTCTCGTGGCCCGGCGCGTCGACGAACGACACCGTTCGGATCGGTTCGCTCTCGGAGCCGTCCTCGCACTCCTCGTCGACGGTGTAACACTCGGGCTCGTCGACGCCGGGGCAGCGCCGGAACGTCGCGTCCGCGTACCCCAGCCGAATCGAGATGCCGCGTTTCATCTCCTCGCTGTGCTGGTCGGTCCACGAGCCGGACAACGCCTGTACGAGCGTCGTCTTCCCGTGGTCGACGTGACCGACGAGACCGATGTTCACCTCCGGTTGTGTGTTGGCTTCAGTCACTGTTGGACCTCCTAACGGAGTAGTCTTATGCGAATTTCGCCCCGTGCGAGTGATAAAGTTGCTGTTATAGTGGCGTCAGCGCGCGCGACGACCCGGGGCGAGGTCGCGAGCGGTCGCCGTTCGGCGCGGGGCGCTCCACCTTCGACGCGGCTTTACGGCTCACCCGCGAATCTTCGACCGACATGGGATACGCGTGCCCCGTCTGCGACACCCCGCAGCGCGACGGCGAACACCTCGCGCATCACCTCGCGTTCACGGCGATGCTCCACGGCGGCGACCACGAGGCGTGGCTCGACGAACGCGTCGACGACTGGAGCGACCGCGAACCGGCGGAACTCGCGGCCGAGGTGACGCCGCACGCCGACGACGCCGAGTACGACGAGGTGTTCGAGGACACGGTCCCCCGAGGCCGCCCGGACGTCGGAATGGGGTCGGGCGGGGACGCGGCTCCCTCAGACCACGCTCACGACCACGGCCACGCCGACCCCGCTTCCGGGGCCGGCGTCCCGGATCCCGACGCCGTCGACGACCCAGCGGTCGCCGAAGCGCTCCGCGAGGCGCGCGAGATGACCAGAAACGCGGCCGCAGACGACGCCGATGAGGAGTCCGATTCCGCCGACCCCGACCCCGACGCGTAGCGGAACGCCCTTGCCCGCCCCCGGTCAATCGTGTCCATGGAGACCAGAGGCACGTTCGCCCCCCAGACGCGCGCCGAGGCGCTCGAACGGTACGAGGAGGTCGGTCCGGTCGCGCAGGTGGTCGTCCGCGAGGCGACGAAGGCGATGTCGTTCGGCGCCGACGAGTACGACGAGCGCGTCACCCCTGAGGTGATCCGAACCGCCCGCGACGCGACGTTCGCCGAGCTGCTCGCGGTCCACGTCGGCGAGGGCGACGAGTTCGACGCGTGGCTCGCCGACAGCGAGTTCGACGAGGACGCGGTCGTACGGATCGGCTCCGACAGCGTCGACAACGTCGTCTGGCACCCGATTCCCTTCGCGGACACCGTCGTCGCGGCGACGTACCAAGAGGAGCCGGACGCGGCGGCCAGCACCCTCCGGCGCAACGCCTTCGGGCGCGTGTACCGCGAGGAGTTCTACGAGTCGGGGCGGTAATCGGCCGACCGACACGAACGCCGGAGCGGCGGCTCTCCGAGCGGAACGGAAACCGCAAAAACCGGACCGCGGGTGCCGTCCGAACGGCGGCCCCGGCCTTACAGGCGACCGACGTTCTCGACGTTGACGGACTCGACGTCCTCGACCTGCGAGAACGCCTCCTCGACGGCCTCGGTGCCGCCGGCGCCGTCGGGGACGATGACGGTCGGCAGGAGCGCGACCAGCCCGAACGCGACGTCGTCGCGCTCGAAGCCGCGGATCTTCGCGCCCTCGGGGAGGACCTCCTCCAGCCGGTCCTGTAGCTCGTCGAGGTCGACCTCGGGGCTGTTCGGCATGACCTTGATCTTGGCGGCGACGTCGCCCATCTCAGGGCCCCCGGAAGCCGCAGTCGTGGCACTCGTAGAGGTTGCTCTGCTTCCGGCACTTCGCGCACCGGTAGATGGTGGCGCCGCAGTCCGGGCAGGAGAACTGCGCGGCGTTCATCCCGGACACCTGAATCCCACAGGAGACGCACTGCGGGGTGGCTTGAGAGTCGCTCTGGCTCATACACGTACCTACCGGCCGCGACTTTTAACCGTTGTTCTTTGCCTCGGAACCCTCCGTGCGTGACGGTACCGTGCCGCTGCTCGGGCGAGCCGCCGCGTCCCGCCGCGGTCTCCGCGACGTCTCACCCGGCGATCAGCGGTCCGATCAACACGCCCATCAGGTGGACGCGCCGCGCGCCGACCCGGGGCGGGGCGATCCCCAGCGCGCCGGCGACGATCAGGACGCCGACGCCGAATGCCCCGGCGAACGCGTACGAAACGAGCGCGAGCAGCCCCAACACGCCGACAGAGAGCCGGGTGTAGTCGGCGTTCCCGACGATCCGGAGGTACGGGTCGCCGACGAGCACGACCAGCGCGAACCCGAAATACGCCGCGGTCGCGGCCGCGACGAGCAGCAACGGGAGCGCGAACGGCACGCCGGCGCGGTCGATCGCCACGGTCACGCCCGTGCGCGGCGTCCCGAGCGCGACCAGCGCGAACAGCGCAAAAATCGTGTTCGCGGTGTTCGCGCCGCTCGTCGCCACCACGAACCCGCGGTCGACCGACTCGGAGGGCACCGCCGGCATCGCGGCCACGGCGGCGATGGCTGCCGACACGCCCGGCACGTAGCCGACCACCGCGCCGGCGAGCGAGCCGGCACCGGCGCTCGTTCCGAGGTCGCGCGCGTCCATCGCGATCTGCGGGTCGGCCTGCGGCGGGACGCCGTCGCCGCCGAGCGCGTCGACGAGGACCGGAACGCCGAACAGCCCGGCGAAGAGCGGCGCGAGGACGCCGCCGGTCGACAGCGGGGCCGCGGGGTCGGCGTCGAGCGTCGCGAGGCCGAGCGCGGCGCTCGCGAGGAAGGCGACGAGTCCGCCGACCGCCGCCCGCCGCGACGACTCCGTCAGGACGAGCGCGACGACGACGGCGCCGAGCAGCAGCGGGAGGTGCGCCCGCAGCGTCGGGTACCACCGGATCATGAGCCACGTGATCGGGACCGCCAGCGGCACCGCGAGCGCGACCGCCAGCCCGGAGCCGACGGCGGAGAGGCGGACCGCCTCTCTCCCCCGCCCCGCGATCACCAACCGATGACCGGGAAGCGCGGCGACTGCGGTCGCGGCGTCGGGGACGCCCAGCGCGAGCGCGGGGACGATGTCGAGGAACGAGTGGACGACGCCGGCGCCGAGCATCGCGACCCCGACGAACAGCGGATCGGCGGGTACCGACGGCGCGAACCCGGCCAAGAGCAGCGCGAAGTTGTTGGCGTGGAGCCCCGGGACCAGCCCGCTCGCGGTCCCGAGCGCGACCCCGGCGAGGAGGAAGGCGAGCGCCCCGGCCGCGAACGCCGGGTCGACCGTCGGCCGCACGAGCGCGTCCATCGAGGCGGCGTGGCCGCGGCTCCGGACTTAAGCGGTCGGACGGTCGGACCCGTCGGCAGAACCGGACGATTCGAACCGAGCGGTTACGCGTTCTGCGCCGCCTGCGACTTCTTCTGGGTGACGTAGCCGGCGATCCGGTTACGGACGCCCTTCGACTCGACGGTCGTCAGCGCCGTGACGCTCTCCTTGTTCGTCTCGAAGTCCGCGTTGAACGAGTCGGGATACTGCTCCAGCAGGAGGTTCCCGAGCTGTTTGATGTACTTGGGTTTGATGGCCATACCGAGCGGTACCGGCGGCCCGAACTAAAAGGGTTCGTTCCGCCGCGAGCGGCCGCGAGGCGCGCTCCCGGCGGCCGAAGCGAGCCTCGGTCGCTCCCGCCCCGTCACTCGCCGTCGCGCTCGCGCCACCCGGTCGCCTCGTCGATGCGATCGAACGCCTCGCGCTCGGCCGGCCCGCCGCAGCGCTCCACCACGTCGGCGAAGTAGCGGAGCCGGTCGAGCAGCTCGGCCGTGTCGAACGACGGCACGTCCAGCCGCGAGGCGGCCACCGTCGCGTCGACGACCGCGCCGAACCCCCGGTTGACGGTGGGAACGCGCTCGGCGACGACCGCCGACTCGACCGGCGACAGCTCCCACGTCCGGATCGTGGTCTCGCCCTCGGCCTCGGCCGCGACCTCCTCCGCGCGCACCTCGACCCACGCGTCGGCGCTCGGGAGGACAGGGTCGTCCGTCTCCCGGACCGTCAGCGCCGCGTCGACGAACGTCCGCGGGTCGACGGTGAACTGGACCACGCCGCCCCCGCGCTCGGCGAAGTTCCGCCACGTCCGGGTGCGGCCGTAGGTGCGCGCGGTGACCGGCTCGTCCGGCTCGTCCGGGGCGTGAACTCCGAGCGCAGCGACGTTCCACCGGTCGTTCGGCCCGCGCGTCGTCACCACCGACTCCGTGACGCCCCGGAGCGGCACCGGCCACCCGTCCGGGGCTACGCCGACGGGCCCCCCGTCCGGCGCTCCATCGCTCACGGCGCCACCTCCGCGCCGCGCCGGAGCGCGACGAACAGCGCCGCGCAGGTGAGGTCGGCGGTCGTGCCGGGGTTGATCCCCTCGGCGACGAACGCCGCCGCCAGCGACTCCGCGGCGTCGAGGTCGGCGCCGTGAACGGCCTCGGCGTCGACCGCGGAGACGTCTCCGACGGGGTCGCTCGGGTCGCTGCCGTCCGGATACAGGATCTCTCTCGCCCGCGCGCTCGCCTCGCGGGCCGTCTCCGCCCCCCGAGTCGACGCGACGAGGGTGTCTGGCTCCGCGGCGAGCAGCCCGAGGAACGCCCGCGCCGCCCGGTCGGCCAGCGGCCCCTCGTCCGTCAGGATCCACTCGGCCGCGCGGAACGTCCGCGGGAACCCCTCGACCCACTCCGCCGCGTTGCGGTCCGGGACGCGGTCAGAGGCGGCCGAGCCGCCCGCCGGCCCAGCGTCGACCGGGTCCGCTGACAGCGCGAGCACGTCCCGAAGCGTCGCCCCGCGCTCGCGGAGCGCGGGCTCGGCGGCGCTCCCGCGGCGCACGTCGAGGTCGGCCGCGCCCTCCGGCGGGTCGTCGACCGCGACGTCGACGACCTCGAACACCCGGTAGAACGCGACCGCGTCGTCGACGGTCGTTGACCGACAGACCGCGTCCACGCCGGCGGGGGAGAGCTCGCGGTCGGGGTCCGCAGCCGCCCGCACCAGCGGGACGAGCAGCAGGAGACAGCCGAACTGGGTGTTCGTGCCGGCGCGTGCGGCCATCCCCTCCACGGCCCGCTCGAAGGCCGCGCCGACCGCGGGCCGCTCGGCGACGCCGCCGTCGGTCTCGGCAGCCAGTTCGAGCCCCGGCCGGGCGCCGACCGCGCCGCCGAGGAACGCCTCGAACCGGAGGTCGTCGAGGTCGCGGCGGCGGTCCACGTTCCCGGGCTTCGGCGTGCCGGCCACCTCCACCAGGAGCGCGAGCGTCGCGTCGTCGACGGGGTCCGTCGCCCCGCTCGGCGTCACGTCTTCCGCCGGTTTCGTCGCATCTCCTGTCGGGCGCTCGTCACCGCTCACGGCCGCACCTCCGGCCCGGGATCCGCTTCGCCGGCGCGCTCCCGCAGCGATCCCGCCCGCCACTCATCGACAGCGTCCGCGACGCGCGCGAGGACCGGCGGGTCCTCCGTCGGGCGCCCCGCGCTCACCGCGTCGGCCCCGTGCGCGGCGTATTCGGCGACCGTCTCGCGGCCTCGGACGCCGTTGTTGGCGACGACTGTCAGGTCGGCGAGGCGGTCTCCGCCCCCGGATGCCGCGTCGACCGCCGCTGCGAGGTCCGCGATCACCGCCTCCGAGTCCATCGCGTCGACGTGGAGCCAGTCCGCGCCCGCGCTCGCGACGCGCTCCGCGACGGCGACGAGGTCGACGCCGGGCACCTCGGCGCGGACCTTCACGCTCGTCGTCGCGCCCGTCCCGCTCGCGGCGGCGACGTACCGCGTCAACCGGGCCGGATCGCGGAGCAGCGACTCGCCGCAGCCGACCGCGCGGAGTTCGGGCTGCCGACAGTGGGCGTTGACCTCGCAGACCGCGCCGCGGTCGGCGCAGATCCGCGCGGCCTCCCGGACCGGCTCCGGCGCCGCGCTCCGGACGTTGACCCCCGGCCGGACCGGAACCTCGGCGAGCGCGTCGATCTGGTCGGCGACGAACCCGAGCGGGTCGGTCGGGAGGAACTCCGATCGCCCGCGCGCGACGAGATCGCGGGCGGCCGCCCGACTGGCGGGATCGAGCGCGACCCCGCCGAGTAGCGCGGCGTCGACGTGCTCGGCCGCAGCGCGGGCCCACTCGCTGTCGGCCGCGCCGCTGAGGCTCGCGGCGACGAGGAACGGATCGTCGCCCGCGGACGCTCCGGCCGCGTCGGCGCGCCGGGTCACTCCGCCCCCTCCCGCGGCGCCCCCGCGTCCGCCGCGCCGCCGGCGACCGCCGTCAGCGCTCGTTCGCAGGCCCGGGCGACGCGCTCGGCGTCGTCGACGCCGTCGATCTCCGTGTCGGTGCGCTCGACGTGCCGATCGAGGTCGGTCGGGTCGTCGTCGTCGAGGACGAACGCGTCCGCGAAGGGGTACGCTTCGGCCACCCCCGCTGTCGAGGGCTCGCGGCCGACGCCCGCCATCAGCTCCGCGGCCGGGCCGGAGAACACCTCGTCGCCGACGAACGGCGAGACGGCGACCACGGGCGTCTCGCGGAGCGCGCGCTCGAACCCGGGGAGCGCCAGCATCGGGCCGAGGCTCGTCACCGGGTTCGAGGGGCCGATCACGACCGGGTCGGCGAGCGCCGCCAGCGCGGCGTCGGTCGGTTCCGCGTCGGCCGCCCCCCGGAACTCCACGTCGGCGACCGCGGGCTCGGCGCGGCGCGCGACCCAGTACTCCTGGAAGTGGATGGTCTCGCCGCCCTCGGTGTGGACCAGCGTCGCCACCGCGTCGTCGGACATCGGGAGAAGGTCGACGTCGAGGTCGAACGCCGCGGCGAGGACGCGGATCGCCTCGGTGAGCGACTTCCCCTCGTCGAGCAGGCCCGTGCGCGTGAGGTGGACCGCGCGGTCGCGGTCGCCGATCTCCATGAACTCGCCGACCGCGGAGAACCGCCGCCAGCGGGCGATCTCGCGGCCAGCGGTCTGCGTCGCGTCGTCGAGGTAGCGCGGGGTCCCCGGCTCGCCGTCGAGCGCGTCGCCCGCGGCGCTCGCGAGGCGGGAGAGCTCCTCGTGGGTCGCGGTCGTGTCGCCGTCGATCCCCCACCACGTCTCGCGGTCGAGGACGCCGCCGCCCGCGAACAGCACGGTGTCGACGTCGGGGCAGACGAGGTGACCGCCGATCTCGACGTCGTCGCCGGTGTTGGCGACGACCGCGGTCTCGGACGGATCGAACACCCGGGCCGCGCCGTCGAGGAGCTTCGGCGTGCCCGTCCCCCCGGCGAGGAAGGTTACCATACCGGCGCAAGGCGACGGTCGGGCTTGTATCCTCGCCTCCGCGGGCGACGAGGTACGACCGGTGCTACCAGTGGCGGTCCCCTCGAGTCACCGTCGCGGGGGCAGTCGACGGAGGCGCTGAAAGCCGCCAATAGGTGTCGAAAGCTACATATCAGACGAACCGAAAGAACCGTCTCGACACCGTCCTGTCCCCTCATGAATTTCACGACCGAAGCACACCTCGATGAATATATCATCGACGGAGAAAACACGGTCTCGTTTTCTGCGTCCGACGGGGAACTCACCTACCGTCGGCCGTCCGCGGACGAACCCGTCTCGATCCCGGTCCGCGATATCACAAGCGTCGAGTTCGAGCGGGACACGAGCCTCCACCGGCACACGTTCCTCGGACTGTTCTTCCTCGTCCTCTCGCTCGTCCTCACCGTCGGCGCTATCGGGCTGGTGTACACCGGACGCGTCGAGACCCGCCCCGAGATCGCGTTCGCGGCGTTCCTCGGGCTGTTCGCGGTCGGCGGCTGGAACACGACCCGCGACTTCCTCTCTCACTCGGACCGCGACGTGATCGACGTCTACGTCAACACCGAGGCGGAAACCCACGTCCTCTGCGGCGAGGTCGGTCACGCCGGGTTCGTCGACGCCTGCGGACAGCTCATCGACTCCGACGTTCCCACGACGAACCGCAACCGAAAGCTCGCGACCGCCCTCGAATAGCGCGGGTCCGTCGCCCGGCCGGGACGCCGCCTTGCCGCGCCGGACTCGCCGGCGGCTATTCGTGTGCGACGCTCGTCTGCATCCCCTCGGTGTTGAACGCGCTCCCCGCCGCGTCTGCGCCCGCCGCGGTCGGGTCGAGGACGATGACGCCCGCCCCCGACCCGGTCAGCCCCTCGAACTCCGCGATCGCCCGGTCCGCCGCCTCCTGCGCCCCGAGGCCGTCATCGAGGTGGCCGACCGCTCGTCGCGAGAGCGTCACCCGCGCGATGTCTTCGCCGGCGCCCGTCGCGCTCGCCCCGCCGGCCTCGGTACAAAAGAAGCCGGAGCCGACCTGCGGCACGTCGCCGACGCGCCCCGCGAGCGCGAACGACCGCCCGCCGGTCGAGGTGACCGCCGCGACGCGCTCCCCGTCGGTCGCGACCGCGCCGACGGTGTCGTGATCGGAGGCGCGGCCCGACGCCTCGACCCCCGTCCCGTCGCCGTCGTCCGGCCGCTCGCCGGCCCGATCGTCGCCCGACCCGAACCGCGACGCGAGCCAGTCGAGGTGCTCCCGCGGGCCGCCCCGCGGCGGGTCCTCCGCCTCGTATCGCTCCCGCGTCTCGTCGGTGAGCAGGGCGGCGCCCGTCTCGACGCCGAACTCCGCCGCGAGCTTGACGGCGTGTTCACCCGAGACGAAGACGTGCGGCGTCTCGTCACGGACGATCCGGGCGACGCTCGCCGCGTGTTCGACGCCCGGCATCGAGCAGGCCGCGCCGATCTCGCGGTCCGAGGTCATCACGCCCGCGTCGGTGCGGACGACGCCGTCGGACTGGACCGCGCCGCCGACGCCCGCGTTGAACCGGGGGTCCGATTCGAGGACGGCGACCGCCGACTCCACCGCGTCGAGCGGCGTCGCGGCGTCGGCGCCGCGCGCGGCCGCCTCGTCGAGGACCGCCTGCCTGGGCTCCGGGTCGTCCGGGGCGCCGCCGGCGCCGCCGTGAACGATGACTCGCATACCGGAGGCTCCCGCGGCGGCCACATAAGCGTCCGGAAGCCGGCGGCGACCGCTGGGGTCGACCGGCCTCCCGCTCCGCCGCCGCAAGACCTATTCCCGCCGCTGGGCGAGTCGGAGCCATCGTGACGACGGCCGATTCCGCCGGCGGCGCCGCCCCACGCCGCGCCGCGTCCCGGCTCCGCGCCGCGCTCCGCCGGCGACTCGGGATTGACCCCCGCGCGCTCGCCGCGTTCCGGATCGCGCTCGGCGCCGTCCTCCTCGTCGACCTCGCGCTCCGGTCGCGGAACCTCGTCGCCTTCTACACGGACGCCGGTGTCCTCCCGCGGGCGACGCTCACCGACGCGTATCCACTCGGCGCCCGCTTCTCGCTCCACGCCGTCTCCGGCGAGGCGTGGGCCGTCGCGCTGCTGTTCCTCGCCGCCGCGCTCGCCGCCGTCGCGCTCGCGGTCGGCCACCGGACCCGCGTCGCGGTCGTCGCCTCCCTGCTCCTGCTCGCGTCGCTTCAGGCGCGGAACCCCTTCGTCCTCAACGCCGGGGACACCCTCCTCCTCCAGCTGCTCGGCGCCGGACTCCTGTGCCCGCTCAGCGCTCGCTGGTCGGTCGACGCGGTCCGCCGCCGCGCCCCCGATGCCGCGGCCCCGCCCAGCGGCGACGGCCGCGACCGCGTCGCGGGCCCCGCATCGGCGCTCCTCCTGACGCTCGCGGTCGTCGTGTACGTCGCCAACGCGGTCGAGAAGCTCCGAGGGTCGATGTGGCCCGGCGGCGAGGCGGTCGCGCGCGTGTTCCGGCTCACCTACCTCCACGGCCCGCTCGGCGGGCTCGTCCCGGAGTGGCCGGCGCTGCTCTCGGCGGCCACCTACGGCTGGCTCGCGCTGCTCGTCGCCTCCCCGCTGCTGGTCGCGGCCGCCGGCCGGGTCCGGGCCGCGCTCGCGGGGACGTTCGTCGCCGCGCACCTCTCGATGGCCGCCGCGCTACAGATCGGCGTGTTCCCCGCGATCTCCGCGGCCTCGCTGCTGCCCTTCTTCCCGCCGTTCGTCTGGGACCGCGTCGAGCGCGCGGTCGCCCCCGCCGCCGGCCGGCTCCGCCGCCTCGCGGAGCGTCGGACCGGCTCCGCGGGACGACCGGCCGGTCCGCGGTCGCTCCGGGTCCTCCGCGAGGGAGTCGCGGCCGCGATCCCGGTCCTCGCCGCGGTCCTCCTCGTCGCGGTCGTCGCGTGGAACGGAATGGCGCTCGGGGCCGTCGAGACGCCCGACGCGGTCGCGTCGGTGTCCGACCCGACGGAGGGCGGCTGGACCATGTTCGCGCCGAACCCGCCCTCGACCGACGCGCGCGTGTCGGCGACCGCCGCGACCGCCGACGGCGACCGGATCGACGCGCTGTATGGCGACCGCGTCGCGCGCGACCGACCGCCCTCCGACGCCCGCGCGTACCCGACCGCGCGCTGGCGGAAGCTCCTCACGGCGCTCGCGAACAACCCTGACTCGGCCCGCGTCGACCCGCTGCTCGCGCACCTCTGCGACCGGGCGGGGGGCTTCGCCGAGGGTGGAGACGGCGCGATCCGATCGGTCACGGTGTCGGCCGTCGACGTCGACGTGAGGGACGGGGAGACGCGGGTCGACGAACTCGGGACGCGCTCGTGCTCGGCGCCGTGAACGGGGCGCGAGACTCGATCGCGGACGTTTACTTTCGGACCGCCCGATACCCCTGTCGTGACAGCTCCGGAACCGACCGCGTCGCCGGGAAACTCGACGCCGGTGTCCGTCCTGCTCCCGACCGTCCGCTGGACCGACGCCTGCGACGAGGTGGCGGCCCAGCTCCGCGGGTCCGAGGCGCTCGGCGGTGAGGCGAGCGGCGCGGCCGACGACGACGCGGACGCCGACGAACTCCTCGTGATCTGCGACTCCCCGGACGACCCGGTCGCCGACCGGCAGGGAGACCTGCCGCCCCGCGTCCGGATCGTCATCGCCGGCGAACCGGAGGGGTGTTCCGGCAAGGCCAACGCGATCGCCGCCGGGATGGCGGCGGCCGCGAACGACCGGATCGCCTGGACGGACGACGACTTCCGCCATCCGCCCGACTGGCTGGCGACGCTCGATGCCGACTACGACCGGCAGGGGCCCACCACGGAGGTCCCGGTGTTCGTCGGGCTCGACCCGCTGGCTCGCCTGTTCGAACCCGCGTACGTGATCGGTGGGACGCTCGCGGTGTTCGCGGCCGGCGTCGCGTGGGGCGGCGCGGTAATATTCGAGCGCGAGGACCTCCGCGACGGGGAGGCGGCGTTCCGCCGGGACCTCCTGCGGACGGTCAGCGACGACGGGACGCTCACCGACCACCTCGACGTGGCGTCGGTCGACCGGACGCGGTACGTCCGGGCGGGCGGGTCGGCCCGGGACTCGCTGGAGCGGTTCGTCCGCTTCCTGACGATCACCCGGTACCACGCCCCCGGGGCGACCGCGTTCAACGCCGCCTTCGGCGTCTCGATGGCGGCGCTCTGCCTGTTCGCGCCGGTCGCCGGGGTGACGCTCGTCACGGCCCTCGCCGGGGCGGCGTACGCCCGGTTCGGGATCCGGCGCGCGACGTTCCTGCTCGCCGCGCCGGGCGTGTTGATCGCGCCCCCGCTGATGGCGTACGCGTTCGCCCGCCGGACGTTCGTCTGGGGCGGGCGCCGCTACCGCTGGCGGTCGCTGTTCGACGTCGAGGTCGAGCCGATCTGACCGCGGGACACCGCGGGGAGGCGTCGGGGCCGCCCGCGGTGAGAACGGGAGAGACTGCGAGAGCGCCCGCGGCGAGAACCGGCAAAGGCTGCGAGCGCGACGCTCACGCCGAAAACGGCAACCACTTTAGGGGGCCACGGAAATCGTCGAACGTTCATGAGTTACGATAAAGTCGATGTCCCTGACGACGGCGAAGCGATCACGCTCGCCGACGAGGAGACCGGCGAGCTGAACGTGCCGTCGAACCCCATCATCCCGATCATCCACGGCGACGGAATCGGCACCGACGTCGGGCCGGCCGCACAGCAGGTGCTCGACGCCGCCGCGGAAGCGACCGGCCGATCCATCTCGTGGATGCGCGTCTACGCCGGTGCCAGCGCCCGCGAGAAGTACGACGAGAACCTCCCCGAGGACACCGTCTCGGCCATCCGCGACCACCGCGTCGCGATCAAGGGCCCGCTGACGACCCCCGTCGGCGCCGGCTTCCGCTCGCTGAACGTCGCCCTCCGCAAGACGCTCGACCTGTTCGCGAACGTCCGTCCCACCTACCACCTCGAGGGCGTCCCGTCCCCCGTCAAGAGCCCCGGGGAGATGGACATGGTCACGTTCCGCGAGAACACCGAGGACGTCTACGCCGGCGTCGAGTGGGAGGCCGGCACCGAGGGCGCGGAGCAGGTACGCGACTTCCTCGAGGACGACATGGGCATCGCGGACGTCATCCACGACGGTCCGGTCGGCATCGGCGTCAAGCCCATCTCCGAGTTCGGCTCGAAGCGCCTCATCCGCGAGGCCGTCGACTACGCGCTCGCGAACGACCGCGACTCGGTCACCCTCGTCCACAAGGGGAACATCATGAAGTTCACCGAGGGCGCCTTCCGCGACTGGGGCTACGAGGTCGCCGAGGAGGAGTACGGCGACGACGTGATCACCGAAGACCAGCTCTGGGAGGAGCACGACGGCGAGCAGCCGGAGGGCACCCTCGTCGTGAAAGACCGCATCGCGGACAACATGCTCCAGCAACTGCTGACCCGCACCGACGAGTACTCCGTCATCGCGACGATGAACCTCAACGGCGACTACATGTCCGACGCCGCCGGCGCGCAGATCGGCGGCCTCGGCATCGCGCCCGGCATCAACCGCGGTCACGGCCGCTGTCTCGCCGAGCCCGTCCACGGCTCCGCGCCCAAGTACGCCGGCGAGGACAAGGTGAACCCCACCGCGATGATCCTCTCGGGCCGCGAGATGCTCGACTACCTCGGCTGGTCCGACGCCGCGGACCTCGTGCGCGACGCCGTCGAGGAGACCATCGCCTCGGGCAAGGTCACCTACGACCTCCACCGGCAGATCGAGGGCGGCGAGAAGCTCGCCACCAGCGAGTTCGCGGACGCCGTCGTCGACAAGATCGACGAACTGGCGTAAGGCTCCGTCGTCGACCCCGCGGTCAACGACTCCTCTTCTCTCCAAATCGTCGCTGCGTCCCCGCCTATCCCAACCGCTCGTCGAGGATGAGCCGCGTCTTCGTCGACTTGACCTCGTCCATCTCGCGGGCCTGCGTGATCAGTTCGTTGACCGCGCGCGTGTCGACCGCGTCGACGACGAGGACGACGTCCTCCTCGCCGGACACCTGCCAGACGAAGTCGACCTCCTCCCACTCCACCATCCGCTGGCCGACCGCGTCCGTGTTGACGTTCATCTCCACCGAGATCTCGATCATGGCCTTCACGTTGCCGGTGCGGGTCGTGACCGTGAACCGCTCGATCACGCCCTCGTCCGTCATCCGGTCGACGCGGTTGCGCACGGTCCCCTCGGAGGTCCCCACCCGGTCCGCGATCTCCGTGTACGGGGTCCGCGCGTCCCGTCGCAGGATCGAGAGGATCCGTCTGTCGAGGTCGTCCATACCGATCCGTCTCGGTCCGCCGACTTACCCGTTACGAATATCGTAACTAACCTTCGAACGACGCATTTATTATCCTTTACGCGTACGTTTCTCGTAATGTCGGACGCCTACATCGCGCTGGCCGACGGTCGCGTGCTCGAAGCGCGCGCCCGTGCGCCGGGGCGGACCCGCGGCGAACTAGTGTTCACGACCGCGTACACCGGCTACGAGGAGTCGCTCACCGACCCCTCCTACGCCGAACAGATCCTCACCTTCTCGTACCCCCTCATCGGGAACTACGGCGTCCGAACCGAGCGGTTCGAGTCCGAATCGGTCCGGCCGAACGCGGCGGTCGCCCGCGAGATGACCGACGACGTCGCCGACTGGCTCGCCGCGGAAGGCGTTCCGGCCGTCGACCACGTCGACACCCGCGAAATCGTCACCACCGTCCGCGAGGAGGGCGCGATGGCCTGCGGGATCGCCGCCGGCCCGGACGCGACCGCCGAGGACGCCGTCGAAGCGATGGAGGCGTGTAAGCCGATGAGCGACCACGTCGATATCGGCGCGCAGGTGTCCGTCGCGGAGCCGACCGTCCACGAGGGGGGCGGCGACGCCGACGTGGCCCTCCTCGACTGCGGCGCCAAGGGATCGATCATCTCCTCGCTCACCGACCGCGGCGCGGACGTCCACGTGCTCCCGTACGACGCGACCCCCGAGGACGTGGCCGCCGTCGGGCCCGACGTGCTCTTCGTCTCGAACGGCCCGGGCGACCCGGAGAACTTCGTCGCGGCCCAGGCGGTCGTCGACGAGTTCGCCGGCGACCTGCCGATGGCCGGCATCTGCCTCGGACAGCAGGTGATCACGAGCGCGCTCGGCGGCTCGACCGAGAAGATGGCGTTCGGCCACCGCGGCGTCAACCAGCCGGTGAAGGACCTCCGCACCGACAAGGTCGTGATGACCACCCAGAACCACGGCTACACGGTCGACGACACCGGCCCGCTGGAGGTGACGCAGGTGAACGTCAACGACGACACCGTCGAGGGACTCGACAGCGAGGATCTCGACGTGATCACCCGCCAGTACCACCCCGAGGCGAACCCCGGGCCGCACGACTCGCTCGGCTTCTTCGACGAAGTGCTCGACCTGGCGACCTCGTCGCGCCGCGTCGCGGCCGACTGAGCCGACGGTCCGCCCTCCCCGCTCCCGGCGGTTCCGACGCCCTCTGACTGACCACTCGGAGTACCACCCGGTCGGCGCTCGCGACGCCGTCTTCGCTCTCCGCTCTCACCTCTCGGTCCGTCCTTCGGTCTCCGCGCCCCTCGCCGTGGACCGGCGACGTTTTCTCCCGTCCCCCCGCACACCGTCGTATGCCAACCGAGATCCTGCTCACCAACGACGACGGGATCGACGCCGTCGGGCTTCGGGCGCTCGCGGACGCGCTCTCGCGCGACCACGACGTGACGGTCGTCGCGCCCGCGACGAACCAGTCCGGCGTCGGCGGCGCGCGCTCGTGGTGGGACACGACGGTCGACTACACCGAGACGGACCGCGGCTACGCGGTCGAGGGGACTCCCGCGGACTGCGTCGCGGTCGCGGACGTGGCGCTCGGGCTCGACCCCGACGTGGTCGTCTCCGGCTGCAACCACGGCCCGAACATCGGCGCGCACATCCTCGGGCAGTCCGGCACCGTCGGCGCCGCGATGGAGGCCTCGTTCCTCGGCACGCCCGCGATCGCCGTGTCGCTGTACGACCGCGGGAACCTCCCCGTGCCGCCGACGCTCGACAACGGCGACTTCGCGGTCGCCGGCGAGGTCGTCGCCGACCTGATCGACCGCGCCGAACGCGACGCCGGCGACGGCGCCCTCGAACTCCCGTTCGGCGCCGACGTGTTGAACGTCAACGTCCCGGCGGCGGACGACGAGGCCGCGGAGGACCCCACCTACCGGCTGACCGAGCCCGCCCGCGGCTTCGACGTGATCGAGTTCCGCCCGGGCGAGGAGGGACCCGACGACGAGAACGTCCCCGAGGGCTGGGAGTTCGGCGAGCGCCGCGGCGAGATGGGGATGGAACTGCGGGACCGCTTCTGGCGGGAGTTCCTGCGCGGCGACGTGGCGGACGATCCCGGGTCGGACCGCCGCGCGGCCGTGGAGGGCGAAGTGAGCATCTCCCCGCTGTCGAGTTCGCGCGCCGTCGCGGGCGAAAAGGCGGGCGACCTCGTCGAGCCGGTTCGAGGCGCAGAGACGGGAGCCGATTAACGGCGGTCGTCGGTCGGAGTACGACCACTATCGACCACTTCAGCGGCGCAGTCTGCTGATTTAGCGGCGCGGTCTATCGATTCAGCGACGCCGCCGGGGCCGTCGCCCGCTCCCGCTGAACTCCGCGGCGAGCCGACCGAGGTACCACACGACGACCAGCCCGACGAGGAAGCCGCCGCCGAGCGCGGCGAGCAACTGGAGAGGCGACGGGTCCAACTGGAGGGCGAGGAGCGGCGGCGAGGCCGTGACAATCGCGAGCAACGCGATCCTGATCTTCCGGTTCCCCGCGTCCCGTTCGGACTCGGAGATGGGTCCTACCACCGCGATCCCCTCATCTGTGTTCCGACGACTCCCGTCGCGACGCTCATGCGCCCACCACGTCCCCGGCGAACATCAAGGCGACGAACCGAACCCGTTCGTCCGAGTCCGGTGCCGCCGGAGCGACCGCGGAACGATCGTCGTCCCGGACCGTCCGTCGGACGTGCCCACGGCGACGGTCGATCGGTGCGTTCGGTCCCGCACGGGCAAAAGACTCTCGACCGTTCACGCCGTCTCTGAGCTCTCTCCGCCGTGAACGGTCTGGGTCGTTTAAGCCCGTTCGGCGGCTCGTGTCGAGTGCCCCTACCCGCCGTTCCGGTGCGACGGGCGCCGCGGCGACGCCGCCCTCGCCCCGCGTCGCCCGCTCCGCTCCGGGACTCGCCCCTCCCCGCCGTTTCGCGGCGTTTTTGACCCGACCCCGACAAGCGAGCGGCATGGACGACGAACTCCGCGAGCGCGTCGCGGCGGCCGGCGAGGCCGCGGCGCTTTTCAACGCGCTCAAACACGGCAGCGACCCGGACGTGGGCGCGATCATGGGGCCGATCATGGGCGAGAACCCCGAGTTCCGCCCGCACGGCGACGAGATCCCGGGCGTCCTCGCGCCGGTCGTCGAGGAGGTCGGCGAGATGGACGAGGCGGCCCGCCGGGAGCGGCTCGGCGAACTCGCCCCCGATAAGCTCGCGGAGCTGGAGGCCGACGACGAGGACGACGACCGCGTCCTCCCCGATCTCCCGAACGCCGAGGACGGCGAGGTCGTGATGCGCGCCGCGCCGAACCCCAACGGCCCGTGGCACGTCGGCCACGCGCGGATGCCCGCCGTCATCGGGACGTACAAGGAGCGCTACGACGGCGAGTTCATCTGCCGGTTCGACGACACCGACCCGGAGACGAAACGCCCCGACTTAGACGCGTACGACGCCATCCTGGACGACATCGAGTACCTCGGCTTCGAGCCCGACCGCGTGCTCTACGCCTCCGACCGGCTGGAGACGTACTACGAGCACGCCCGCGACCTGATCGACGCCGGCGGCGCGTACACCTGCTCGTGCTCCGGCGACGACTTCTCCGAGCTGAAGAACGCGGGCGAGGCGTGCCCGCACCGCGAGAAGGACGCCGAGACGGTCCGCGAGGAGTTCGCGGCCATGGTCGACGGCGAGTACGGCTCGGGAGAGATGGTCCTCCGCGTGAAGACCGACATCGAGCACAAGAACCCCGCGCTGCGCGACTGGGTCGCCTTCCGGATGATCGACACGCCCCACCCGCGCGAGGCGGCCGCCGACTACCGCTGCTGGCCCATGCTCGACTTCCAGTCCGGCGTCGACGACCACCTCACTGGCGTCACCCACATCATCCGCGGCATCGACCTTCAGGACTCCGCGAAGCGCCAGCGGTTCGTCTACGACTACTTCGACTGGGAGTACCCCGAGGTGCTCCACTGGGGCCACGTCCAGGTCGACGAGTACGACGTGACGCTCTCCACCTCGACGATCAAGGGGCTCATCGCGGACGGCGAACTGACGGGCTGGGACGACCCGCGCGCCCCGACCATTCGGTCGATGCGCCGTCGCGGGCTCCGGGGGCAGGCCTTGGTCGACTCGATGACGGAGCTGGGGATGTCGACCTCCGACGTCGACCTCGCGATGTCGTCCGTCTACGCGCATAACCGCGACCTCGTCGACGACGAGGCGGACCGCTACTTCTTCGTCCGCGACCGCGACGACGCGCCCGCCGTGGCGCTCCCGGTCGTCGACGGCGACGCGCCCGCGCCCGCGGCCGGCCATCCGCCGCTCCACCCCGACCACGAAGACCGTGGTGACCGCGAGGTGCCCGCCGGTCGGGTCCTCGTTGAGTCCCCCGACCTCCCGAGCGAGGGCGAGCGCGTCTGGCTCAAGGGGTACGGCTGCGTCCGGTACGAGGGCGACGAGCTCGCCTTCGTCGACGACGGCATCGAGGTCGTCCGCGAGGGGGACGTGGACGTGGTCCACTGGGCGCCCGCTGAGGAGGGCCTCGACACGCTCCTCCGGACCGTCGACGGCGACGTGCGCGGGATCGCCGAACCCGCGCTCGCCGACGTCGACCCCGGCACGGTCGTCCAGTTCGTGCGCGTCGGCTTCGCCCGGATCGACGGGTTCGACCCCGAGGCGACCGACGAGGAGGACGGCCCGAACGGAACCGAGGACCTGCTGGCGTACTACGCGCACCCGTAGGCCGAGGTCGGCGATGTCCGGCCGCCCGGCGGCGCTGCGCTCGGTCGACCGAATCCGTTCGTCGGGGAATTTAAACCCGCGACCGGCGAAGCGAGGGCAACGATGGCCATCGACTCGAACTTCGAAGCGAACCGCGAGCGGGTCGGCGAGGAGGACGGCGTCGCCGTGTGGGGGCCCGTCGAGCCGCCGGAGAAACAGGGGATCCGCGGCACCCACGTCGCGGTCGACTTCGACATCTGTCTCGCGGACGGCGCGTGTCTGGAGGACTGCCCGGTCGACGTGTTCGAGTGGACGGACACACCCGGCCACCCCGAGTCCGAGCGGAAGGCGAACCCAGCGGACGAGGACCAGTGTATCGACTGTATGCTCTGCGTCGACGTCTGTCCGGTCGACGCGATCGATGTCGACCCCGGACGCGAGAACCGATTATAAGTAGTCGTTCTCGTTGTGGTGGCGGTCTCTGTGTGCCGAGTTGTTCTTTTATAAATGGTCAACAGCGGATCGCCGTCGAACCTCTCCAAAGCCCCAGTCGCGAGGCGGATACACGCTCGCTGCGCTCCTCGTCGCTCACTTCGTTCGCTCCTGCGGTGCTTGCGTCGCCTGCGTCCGCCTCGCGACTGCCCCTTTGAGTCCCGCCCCGACCGCACAGCACGGCACCTCACGCCTCCCCAGCCTCGCGGTTCGCGCTCTCCGAGCGCGAACCGTGTCCCTCGCGCGTGCTCCTCACGCCCTACGGGCGTTCGGAGGCACGCGCCACCGCACACCTGTTAGCAAGCGGCCGTAGCCGATCCGCTCATTCGCCGGTGAACCGCTCCCGTTCCGCGAGCGCGAAGTCGGTCCCGTACCGCTCCACGAGGGGGGTGTAGGCGTCGCCGAGCGCCCGCATACACGCGCTCGTCGAGGCGAAGCCGAGGTTGTCGGCGACTTCCTGCCACGGCCGGCCTTGGAGGACCTTCCGAACGAGCAGGCGCTCCGCCCGGTCGTCGAGGTCGGTCCCCTCGACCAGCGCCGCGAGCGCGAGGTCGCGGAACGCGCCGGGCGCGCTGTCGTACATCCCCGGCCCGACCGACGCCCCGACGACGGAGCGCCACTCGGTCTCGGTGAGATCGACCGGGACGGAGGCGGAACACGCACCCAGCGCGCCGCGGATCACGTCCGGGTCGACGTCGCGGTGCGCGTCGGAGAGCCCGTCGCGCTCGCGGTCCCGGAAGGCGACCGCGTGGCGGGCGAGCAGGTCGCGCCCGGCCGCGGTCTCCGGGCGCAGCATGATCGCGGAGTGCTCCCCCGAGGCGTCGTTGCGGCTCGTCGAGAGGTGGCCGATCCGGTATCCCGCGCGCTTCCAGAAGCGGAGCAGGCGCGGCGTCGCGCCGTAGCCGACCGAGAAGTAGTCGACCGGCTCTCCGTCGTCGTGAGTCGCTTCGCCGTCGCCCGCCACTTCCCCCCCGAACTCCGCGTGGACCTCGTCGAGCAGCCGCGAGCCGAACCCGGCGTCCCGGAGCGCGTGGTGGGTCGCGATCCGGACCGTTCGCAGGCCGCGCGGGGCGGCGGCGTCCTCGTCGCGGAGTTGGCTCGTGAGCACGTCCGGCACCATGTTGCCGCGGACGCGCTCGCCCTCGTACATCCGCCGCCGCGTCTCGGGGTCGAGGCCGCCCTCCCGCGCGAGGAGCGCGACCGCGACGACCCGGTCGTCCGCGACGAGCGCGCGCGCGACGAGGTTCGGCGCGTCGAGCAGCCGCGCGAGGTCGTTCGGCTCCGTCCGGTAGTGTGCGGTGACGAGCAGCCCGAACGCCTCGCCGAGCAGCGTCTCGTCCGCGCGCAGTTCCTCCGGGTCGAGCGCCCGATACGTCGCGTCGTCGACCGACGCGTCCGCGACCGCGTCGTCGACCGCCGGGCGAGCGTCCAACAGGAGCGCCCGCGACGCCCACGCCTCCACCGGGTCGTTCCGCGCGTACCGGATCGGCTCGTCGAGCCGCACGTCTCGGACCGCGAACCGCGAGCCGACCAGCCGCTCCCGGAACCGGACCGCGAACCCGCGGCCCGCCCCCTCGTAGCCGTGGACCGTCGTACAGAACGCGACCGCGGGCGCGTCGAGGAACCCCTCCAGCAGCCGCACCGGGAGCGCCGCCGCCTCGTCGACGACCGCCGCGTCCGCCTCGCCCGCCGCCGCCGCGGCGGCCGCCGGCGGCAGGAAGCGTACCCAACCTCCCGCCGGCGTCCGGAGGTCGCGGTCGTCCGCATCGCCGTCGCGGTCGATCCCGTCGCGTTCCCAATCGGTCTCGCTCTCGATCAGCTCTCGGGCACGCGCGAACACCTCCGCGGCGTTCCGGAACGCGGGCGCGGTGACGAGCACGTCGGCGCCGCCGAGCGCGAGCGCGCCCGCCGCGATCCCGGCCGCGCTCGACTTCCCGCGCCCGCGGTTGGACTCGACGACGACCGCCGATCCGGGGTCGGCGAGCGCCTCGAAGGCCCGCACCGCGCGGGCCTGGTCGTCCGTGAGACAGGCGCCGTACGCGGCCGCGGGGAACGCCGCACCCGGCGGCGGGCTCGGCGCGTCGCGGTCGTCCGCGTCGTCGGGTTCGCCCTCGCCACCGCGTTCGTCCCCACCGCCGCGCTCGTCGCCTTTCTCCGCGGTCAGGCCGTCTCGTTCGAGGGCGTCGCCCGCGGGGTCGTCCCCCAGTGCGACGACCGCGATTCCGGGGTGCGTCCGGAGCGTCGAGACGAGGCGCTCGCGGAACCGCCCGGTCACGTCGCCGACGCCGTACGGGGGGACCGCGAGCGAGTCGTCGAAGCGGTCCCGGACCGCCGGCCAGTTGTCGAGCGGAGGCGTCAGCAGGATCAGGAGCCCCCCGCCGTCGACCGCGCCGACCGCGCGGCCGAGCGCGTTGGGGACGAACCGCTCGTGGCAGTCGAGGACGACCGCCTCGCGGGTGCGTCCGAGCAGCTCGTCGGCGCTCCGCGGGCGGTGCTCCTCGAACCGGAACCCCTCCCGGGTCGAGACGAGCGAGACCGCCTCGTCGTCGACGCCGAGGGACACTATCGCGTCGTAGGCAGCGTCGGTTCCCCGGTCGCGGTCGCCCGCCAGCACGAGGACGCGCCGCTCGTTCGTCCGCTCGGCCTCGGCGCGCAGTTCGCGCGCGACTCCCGCGATCATCTCCGCTCGTGGTTGCCGAGGCGCGGTCATGTGTCTTCCCCTCCGCGCGTCGCCGAGGCGAGTTGCTCGTTCACGACGCTCCGGCGACGCCGGCAAAGGCGGGAGGCTTACGGCCGCGCGGCGCGTCGCTCCCGGCATGACCACGGTCACGCTCATCGGGACTCGGCTCGCGGACGTGGGCCACGAGTTCGTCTACGAAGGGGAATCGGCCGGCTGCGAAGGGTGTCCCTACCGCGGCCAGTGTCTCAACCTCACCGAGGGGAAGCGGTACCGGGTGACAGACATCCGCGAGAACGCCCAGACGCTCGACTGCGCCGTCCACGACGCGGGCGTCCGCGCGGTCGAGGTCGAGCCCGCGTCGGTCCCGGCGAACGTCCCGTCGAAGCGCGCGTACGCCGGGAGCAAGGCGTCGCTCGCCGGTCCCTGCCCGCACACCGAGTGCCCGAGCCACGGCTACTGCGTCCCCGACGGCGCCGACTTCGACGAGGAGCGCGTCATCGATCAGGTGCTCGGCGATCCCCCGCACGAGACGTGCGCGCTCGACCGCGACCTGACGCTCGTGGAGTTCCGCGCGGAGGAGTGAGTCCGGCCGCGGGGCCGCTCCCTTCGCTTACAGCGAGGTGATCGCGTTCAGCGTGATCCGGATCGCGCGCTCGACGTTGTCCTTCGCCTTCTCCGGTAGTTCGTCGTCGGAGTCTGCCCCCTTCTGCGTGCCCGCGACGAGGTTACCGTCCACCGTACAGATGGCGCCCGCCGCGAGCCCCTTGCGCCGCGCGAGCGAGAAGACGGTCGCCGCCTCCATCTCGATCGCGAGCAGGTTCGCGTCGTTCCAGTCCTCGACGTACTCGTCGTCCTCGTTGTAGAACGCGTCGTCCGAGACGATGGGGCCGACGTGGATCTCCTCGTCCTTGTCCTCGGCCGCATCGACCAAGCCGGTGAGTACGTCGTAGTCCGGGACCGCCGGGTAGTTCGCCGACTCGTACCGCTTGCTCGTCCCCTCCTCCTTGGCCGCGCCCGTCGCGACGACCATGTCGCCGACCTCCATCTCCGGCTGGAGCGCGCCGCAGGTGCCACACCGGACGAACGTCTCCACGCCGACCCGCGAGAGCTCCTCCACGGCGATGGCGGCCGACGGGCAGCCGATCCCGGTCGAGCAGATCGTGAGGTCGACCCCGTCGTAGGTCGCGTTGACGACTTTGTATTCGCGGTTCTGCGCGACGACCTCGCTGTCGTCGCACAGGTCGGCGATCCGGTCGACGCGACCCGGATCGCCCGGGATGACCGCGATCTCGTGGACGTCGCCCTCCTCGACCAGCAGGTGCGGCTGTTTCGCCATACGCGCCGCAACAGCGGCCGCGCGCAAAAACGGACCGGTCGGCGGGCGGGGCTCACGCCGCAAACACAATTTGATATCGCGCTATGCGATTTACAACAGCGATCGAACGGCCGCGGTCCCCCTCAGGCTGGACCACCGACTCCACCGGATCGGGCCGTTTTATCGCCCGAGGCCGCGACGTTCGACTATGACCGACGCTGACGCCTCCGCCGGTTTCGGTTCGACGCTCGGTGCGCTCACCGTCGCGTTCCTCCTCGTGACACTCGTCGCCGGGACGCTGCTTGGCTTCAACTGGACGCAGGCGGTGTTGCTCGGCGGGTTCGCTGGCGTCGTGGCGGTCGGGTCGGCGTGGCTGACCGAGCGACGGACGGGCGGATGAACCGAACGACGGGCGAACGGATGAACCGAACGACGGGCGAACGGATGAACCGAGCGACGGACGGGCGGATGATCCCCGGTCTCCGCAGTTGTCGTCCGAGTATCGTGACTGAGAGGTCGACGGAGGCTTTTATACCCGCTCGGCGTCGACACCGCACAATGCGATTCAGTCGCGACCGTCGAGGCCAGTCGGTCGTGGTCGGGACGGTGATCCTGTTCGGGTTCTTGATCGTTGCGCTCGGAATCTTCCAGATTCAAGTCGTCCCGACGGAGAACGCGAACGTCGAGTTCGAACACAGCCAGCAGGTCGAGGACGACTTCGGCGACCTCCGCAACGACGTCCTCCGCGCCGGTTCGACGGGCTCGACCGGGTCGACGCAGGTCCGCCTCGGCACGCGGTACCCGGCCCGGACGTTCTTCATCAACCCGCCGCCCGTGTCGGGGTCGCTCGAAACGGAGCCGACGGGGCCGATACGGGTCTTGAACGCGACGGTCGGAGACGGCGCCCACCAGAACGCCCGCGACTTCTGGAACACGAGTCCCTCGTTCGAGACGCGCTCGCTCCGCTACGACGCGGAGTACAACGAGTTCGACGGCGCCCCCGAACTCGTCTACGAGCACTCCGTCGTCGCCGCCGAGTTCGACGACGCGGTCCTGCTCCGGACCGGCCAGACGGCCGTCTCCGAGGAGCGGATCTCGCTGACCGCGCTGAGCGGCTCGGTGTCGGAAACCGGCGTCGTTCCGCGTAGCGTCGACCCGCGCGCCGTCTCCGCGAGCGACACCACGGTTCCGCTCGAACCGAGAGGCGGGCAGATCACCCTCGAACTCCCGACCGCGGTCGGGAACGCCTCCGCCCTCGCGGAGCGCTGGAATGGTGCGCTCCCGGCGGGCGCGACCGCAACGCGGAACGCGACCGGCGAGGCGATCAACGTCACGCTGGCGAACGGTTCGGATCCTTATCGGCTGGCGCTCTCCGAGGTGTCGCTCGACGCGACCGGAAAGACGGAGCCGGCGTACGTCGTGCCGGTCAGCTCCGAGAGCGCCGCGGTCGGAGAGACGGTCACAGTCGAGGTGCGCGACCGGTACAACAACCCGGTGCCCGACGCGACGGTCGCGTTCGACGGCGCGAACCGCACCACCGGCGACGGGGGGCGCGCGTTCTTCGAAGTTAACGAGACCGAGGCCCTCATCGCGACGATCAACGGGACCGGCGGGCCGACCTACGAGCGGGTCACCTTCGACGTGTCAGAGGGCGGCGGCACAGCCGGAAATCAGACGTTCGATGTCAGGTGGATACCATCCTCGCCGGTGAACGCCACTGAGAACACCGATACGGATCTCGAAGTTCAGATATTTGACCGACAGAGCGGGGACCTGATTAACGACGCCACAATAGATTATTCTTTCGCACCGCTACAAAACGGGGGCTCTCCGAGTTTGAACCCACTATCATCTCCAGAACACGACGGCTCTGACACCCTCGTCTTCTCCCCGAACAACGCGGACGTCGGTGATGAATTCCACGTGTACGCAGCAGCGGGTGACGATGTCGATAGACTCCTGGTGCGAGTCATCGAGAGCGGTCAAGGAACGATGGCCGACCGCACGACTGTAACCGGAGAAGACACGGCGGGTGGAAACAACGATGTCACGTTCACCATCGGATCGTCCGGTCCGGACACACAAAGCATCGAAATAACCGACATCACAGTTGAGTCGGTTGAGACCAACACAGGGAATACCGATGTCGATAACGTCGAAGACACCGAAGGTGACACGTTCGTCAATGCTGGAACTGACACCACGTTAGTCAGCGGGCAAATTGATGTCGGCACTACGGCGACGCTGAGCCCTACGCTCCAGATCACGGGCGGAAACAGCGCGGACGTCCGGCTCGGCCAGTTCAGGGACGGTAACCAGAACGCGAACATGAACAAGGCAAACGTCGAACTAACTCTCCAATTTAGTGATGGGAGCAGTAAGACATTCCTGCTGACCCTCTAACCGAACGGCCTCAGCTGACGGGATTATATCGGGCCATCTCTCCATGACCGACGTATTTTATCAAAAGGTAATTCAAGTTCACGAGCGATCAATTGCGACCGCGGTAAAGAACGCGGTATTAAGATCTAACCGAGTAGCTGAGACTATGCGTAAAAACGGCTGATCTTGAAATAAATTGGCTGGGATCAAATCGTTATTTAACAGGAAGTCGACACCAAACTCGGTTCGCGAACACTGACTGAATGGGACTCAGATACCTCTCTCGATCTGAAAAGAATCGATTCCAACAGAACGTCACAGTCTGATACGAGGCACGCCGGAACAGCGATGAACTCTCAGTGGGCTACCAACGGCTAGTTGGGTAGCAGTAAGTCTCAGTTTCTACGCTTATCGCTGTTGATATCTGCGACCGCATAATAAAATACCGCACCGGAAATAGTTGACCTGACTGTTCTCTCTATGCCTCGCCCCGCAACCGCCCGCGCTCAGTCCGAGACGGTCGGAATCATCCTCCTGCTCGCCGTCTTCGTCGTGAGCGCCAGCGCGATCGGGGTTGCCTACGTCGGCGGCGTAGGATCTAACGTCGACGAGGTTGTCGTCTCCGCGGACTTGAGCGCGGACGGGAGCGACCTCCGGGTCGACCACTTGGGAGGCGACGCGCTCCCGAACGACGAGCTGACGGTCGTCGTCAGGACGGACGGCAACGCGACTCGCTACCCGTTCGCGCCCCCGCCGGGCGAGTTCGGTCCGGGCGACCGCCGCACGTTTTCGGACGCGCTCGTCGCGAACGCGTCGAACGAGGTCCGGCTCTACCACGACGGTTCGGGCGGGGAGATCGAGCGGGCGACGCTGACGCCGGCGCCCGAACCGAGCGTCGAGACCGGCGCGATCGAGGGGACCGTCCTCGGCCCCGGCGCGAGGTCGATGCGGGTCGCCTCGGGTGCGTCGCTCGGACTTCGGCAGGTGGCCACTCCCCTCTCGGGCGCGACGGTCGTCGTCGACGGCGCCGGTCGCGTCGCCGAGACCCGGACCGGATCCGGTGGGGGATATCGTATCGACGGGCTCGCACCGGGCGAGTACGACCTCTCAGTGACCGCGCCCGGTTTCCTCGCGGTGACACGGTCCGTCACCGTCGAAGCCAACCGGACGAAGACTGTCAACGTCACGCTCGATCCCATCGAACCCGCCGAGTTCGAGGTCCGGATCGACGATACCGAGGCTCGCGTCGTCGGTACCGAGCCGGTCACCGTGAACGCGACCGTCGAGAACGTCGGCGACGAGGAGGGGACCCAGCGGATCGATTTTTCCGTGGCCGGCGCTGTCGTCGAGTCAGAGCCACTCACGCTCCCCGGCGGCGAGCGGCGAGAGCTCTCCATCACGTGGCGTCCCGACCCGACGGACGTCGGAACGGTCGAACTCGCGGTCGCGAGCGAGAACGACACGGCGACGACGACCGTCGAAGTGCTTGCTCCCAAGAGCGACGGCGTCGCGTACGTCGACCGTGACGGGGACGGGACCGCCGACGAGACGTTCTCTGCGGCGGAGTTGGCGGATCGCGGTGAGTTTGACGGCCACCTCGTCATTTTTGACGACGCAGAGATCCGTGGGGAATTCTCTGCTGAGGCCGACCGCATCACGGTTCGAGATGGGGTCTTGCTGTCGGCGGAGTCGGTCGACCTTGACGCGGACGGGGATGTCTCAATCGCTGGCGCGAGGATAGACGCCTCGTTCACCGGCTGGCTCGGTCTGTCCGGCGGCGACATCGATATCGACTCGGGCGGCCGAATCGCCGCCCGCGGGGCTACGGTCACCACTACGGCGCTCGTGGCTCCCGGCGACGTCGACGTGTCCGCCGCGGACGATATCGACCTCACGAACGGCGTGTTCAGCGCCCAGGCGACCGCGCTCGGATCCGACGGCGCGATCGCGATCGCGTCTGACGGCGGAACCGTCACGACCGACGGCGCGTGGTTCGCTCCCGATCCGACCGTTGAAGCCGGTGACGAGGACTGAGGCCGATCGCCGCGCTCGCATCCCGCTTCCTCGCTAGAGTCTCCGCCTGTGTTCCACAATCAACGTACTTCTCATCGACAAAGCCATATGCCGGCCGCATGAACGTCCGTGTATGACCGCAGTCGGGATCGACGGCATCGAGATCTGGACCGGGAAGCTCAAACTCGATCTGCCGGGGACGTTCGCGCCGGAGAAGGGCGACGACCCCGAGAAGTACACGAAGGGGCTCGGGCTCACCAACTCCTCGTTCCCCGACGTGTACGAGGACATCGTCACGATGGGTGCGAACGCCGCGAAGGGGCTGATGGACCGGAAGGGGCTCGAACCCGAGGACGTCGGCCGGATCGACGTCGCCACCGAGTCGGCGTTCGACCACTCGAAGCCCGTGTCGACGTACATCGCCGGCTGCCTCGAACAGGTGTACGACGGCGACTTCACCCACGCCAACAAGGGCGAGCGCAAGTTCGCCTGCCTCGCCGGAACGCAGGCCATTGACGACGCGTACAACTGGATCCGCGCCGGCCGGAACCGTGACCGCCCCGCGCTCGTCATCACCACGGACACGGCGCTGTACGCTCGCGGTGACCCCGGCGAGGCGACGCAGGGCGCCGGCGCCGTCGCGATGCTGATCGACGAGGACCCTTCGATCGTCGAGCTCTCGACGGATCAGGGGTACGGCTCGAAGGACGAGACTGACTTCCTCAAGCCGAACCAGCAGTTCCCCAGCGTCGACGGGAAGCGGTCGGTCCAGGTGTACCTCTCCCGGATGCGCGAGGCCCTCGAAGACTACGAGTCCGTCACGGACGACATCGAGCTGGAAGACTTCGCGTACGCGCCGTTCCACACGCCGTTCCCCGGCATGGTCCGGAAGGCGGCGCTCCTCGCCTACCGTCACGTCATCCGCGATACAGCACACGAGGACGCGCTCGCCGACGAGATCGGCCGCCAGCCCCGCGAAGGCGAGTACGACGACCGGGAGGCCTACGAGGAGGCGATCCGCGGGTACATGGACGAGTTAAAGACCACCGAGCAGTACCAGACGTGGTACGACACGGCAGTCGAGCCGACGCTCGGCCTCTCTCGCGAGGTCGGCAACTGGTACACCAGTTCGGTCCACATTGCCCGCGTGAGCGCCCTCCGAGACGCCCTGACCCGCGACCGCGAGTTCGTCGGCGACACGCTACTCGTCGCTTCCTACGGCTCGGGCGCGCAGGCCGAGATCCACGCCGAGACGATCCGAGAGGGGTGGCGCGCCGAGATCGAGAGGCTCGACATCGACGACCAGCTCGACGCCCGCTACGACCTGACGTGGGAGGAGTACGAGGACGTCCACGACGTCCACGAGTACGACGCCGACCTCGGGCGCGAGGTCGAGGAGTTCACCCAGCCCGACGGGGAGTTCGTCTTCACCGGCTGGGGGCGGATGAACGAGCGCCAGTACGAGTACGCCGAGTAGCGCCGCGACCGCCGCTGACCGGCACGCTCACCGAACCGTGAGTCATCCGCAGCGGCCCGCAATCCCGTGAAAACGGCTCACACGGGTCGTTCGCGATACGATGCTTTTAAACGACGCTGGCGTGAATCGACACCCAATGGTGACCATCTACGACGTGCCGGCCGACGACCTCATCGAGGCCGTCGCCGCCCGCCTCGAGGACCGGATCGAAGAGCCCGACTGGGTCGAGTTCGCCAAAAGCGGCGCGGGCAAGGAGCTCCCGCCGGAGCAGGACGACTTCTGGTACGTCCGCTCCGCGAGCCTCCTGCGAAAGGTCGCGCAGAACGAGCCGATCGGCATCGAGCGGCTCGCGACCGAGTACGGCTCGAAGAAGCGCGGCTCCAATCGCTACATCGTCCGCCCCGGCGAGCACGAGGGGGGCTCGCGTAAGCTCATCCGTTCGTCGCTCCAGGCGCTCGAAGAGGACGGGCTCGTCACGACCGCCTCCGGCGAGGGTCGCCGCCTCTCCGACGAGGGCGAGGCGTTCCTCTCCGAGGTCGCGACCGAGGTCTTCGAGGACCTCGACCGTCCGGAACTCGAACGCTACGCGTAAACCGATATCTCTGTTTCTGGCCGCTTTACCGCCGTAGCGACTGCTTTCTCGGTCACATCGCACGCGTCTCGCAAGCGGCTGCTTCGTCTCGCGAGTTCGCCCGTTGCGCACGTCGTAAACCAAACACCGCTATACAAAATCTGACATCGGGTAACTCGACACATACGCGTCGGCCTTCTTCTCCTCGGACGCTCTCCTTCGGTCGCTCCCCCGCTACCTTCTTGATCCCGCGTCTCGGAGTGCCGGCGTGAGTCGCGCATGACGGAGTCACGCGTCGGCACGGTCGAACGAATTCACGTCGCCTCTGGGACGGGCGGCGACCCGGAGCCCCGGGAGGCGGTCGAGGCGGTCGCGGACCGCGGGCTCCGCGGCGACCGCTACTTCGACGGCGACGGGATCTACAACGAGCAGTCGGAGTTGGAGCCGAGCGACATCACGCTGATTGAGGCCGAGACGCTTGCGGCCGCGGCCGCCGAACACGGCGTCGACCTAGAGGCGGGCGCGCACCGGCGCAACGTCACGACGCGTGGTGTCGACCTCAGGGAACTCGTCGGCGAGCGGTTCCGGGTCGGCGAAGCGACCGTCGAGGGGACGGGTCGCTGCGAGCCCTGCGGCTACATGGCCGATCTCGCGGAGGAGTCCGACGCGGTGACCGCGCTCGACGGTCGCGGCGGGCTCGACGCCCGCATCGTGGAGTCGGGAACGGTAGCGGTCGGCGACGAGATCGTCTGGTAGCGACCGACCCCGAGTTATCCGGTGTTCTTCATCCCGGCGGCGATGCCGTTGACGGTGAGCCGCAGGGTGCGCTCCTCCTCGTCGGTGCGGTGGGTGCGTCCGAGCAGGTTCGCCTGGAGGAGGTTCAGGGGGTCGACGTAGGGGTTCCGGCGGTCGAGGCTCTCTTCGAGCCACTCGCGGCGGAGCAGCTGGTCGCGGCCGCTGATCGACAACACTAGCTCGCGGCCGCGCTCGTACTCGTCGACGAGTTCGGGGAAGAAGCGCTCGCGGAGCTCGTCGTCGGCGAGGTCGGCGTACTCGGCGGCGATCTCCGGCTCAGTGCGCGCGAGCGCCAGCGAGGCGTTGTCGAGCGTGGTCCGGAAGAACGGCCACTCGTCGAACATCTCGCGGAGCGTCTCCATCCCCTCCTCCTCGCCGACCTCGTCGAGGTAGGCGTCGATCCCCGAGGCGATCGCGTACCAGCCGGGGAGGATGAGCCGCGTCTGGGTCCACGAGAACACCCACGGGATCGCGCGGAGGTCCTCGACGCTGCGCTCGCCGGAGCGGGAGGCGGGCCGGGAGCCGAGGTTGAGGTCCTCGACGACGCTGATCGGCGTCGCCTGCTCGAAGTAGGAGACGAATCCGTCGCTGTTCAGCAGGTCCCGGTACGTCTCCCGGGCGGCGGGCGCCATGACCTCCATCGCCTCCACCCAGCGGTCCGGCACGTTCTCGACCGGCTCCTCGTTCGCCTCCTTCCGGGCGCGGATCTGGGCGTCCAGCATCTGTTCGAGCTCGCGCTCGGCGATCCGCGGGTTGGCGTACTTCTCGGCGATCGCCTCCCCCTGCTCGGTGAACTTCACCTGTCCGGTGACGGTCTCGTTCGGGAGCGCGGTCAGCGCCTCGTTCATCGGGCCGCCGCCGCGCGAGATGGAGCCGCCGCGGCCGTGGAACAGCCGGAGGGTGACCTCCTCCTCGCGGCAGAACCGGGCGATCCGGCGCTGGTTCTCGTAGAGGTCCCAGTTCGCGGCGAGGAATCCGTTCTCCTTGTTGGAGTCGGAGTAGCCGAGCATGACCTCTTGGACCTCGTCGCGTGCCTTCAGCGCGGCCGCGTACGCCTCGTTCTCGAAGAGGGTACCGAGGATGCGCTCGGCCCCGTTGAGCGCCGATTCGGTCTCGAGCAGCGGGACGACGTCGACCGCGCAGTGGTCGGGTAAGGAGACGACACCGACCTGGTCGGCCAGGAAGAGCACCTCCAGCACGTGGCTGGGTTCCTCCGTCATCGAGATACAGTAGGTGTCTATCGCCTGCTGGCCGTACTCGTCCTGCCAGCCCGCGAACGACGCGAACCGTCGGAGGACGCGCTCCGTCGTCTCGGAGACGTCGCCGGGTTCGTCGACGTCGACGACCGGGTCCTCTTGGAGGATCGCCTCGGTGAGGAAGTCGACGCGCTCGTCTTCGTCCATCTCGGCGTAGTCGACGCCCTCGGCCGCGACCGCCTCGGCGACGGCCTCGGTGTGGTTCTCGCGGTGGTCGCGCAGGTCGAGCGACGCCAGCGTGAGCCCGAACGTGTCGACCTGCCGGCGGAACGGCTCGACGAACGACTCCAGCACCGACTCCTGTCCGTCCTCGCGGAGCGACTCGGCGATCACGTCGAGGTCGTCGAGGAACGCGTCGCCGTCGGGGTACTCGCCCGGCCGGACGTCGTTGACGCGGTCGAGGCGCTCGCGCATCAGCCGGAGCTTCTGCCGGTACGGCTCGTCGGGGTACCGCTCGCGCGCCTCCTCGACGACGGTCGGGAACCGCTCGGCGTCGGCCGCGAGCGACTCCGCGAGCGCGTCGCCGTCGGCGTACCGGTCGCCGTCCTGGCTCAGCACCGCGGAGAGCCGCTTACAGCGGTCTCGGTACTTCTCGACGGCGACCTCGCGCTGGCGTTCGAGCGTCTCGTCGGTCACCTCGGGCGTGACGAACGGGTTGCCGTCGCGGTCGGAGCCCGCCCACGAGCGGAACTCGAAGAGCTTGGGGCAGTCGACGTCGTCGTACTCCTTCGAGATGGTCTCCTCGAACTCCTCGTAGGCGTCACCGACGACGTCGAACAGCGTGTTCTCGAGGTACCACTGGACGTTGCGCGCCTCGTCTTCCGGCTCGGGGGCCCGCTGGCGGACCTGTCGGGTGCCCCACAGGCTGGTTACCTCGGCGGTGACGTCGCGCCAGACGGCGCGCCGCTCGCGGTCGGTGAGGTTGCGCTCGTCGAGCTCGCCGAGGTGGTTCGCGATCGAGCGGAGCTTGGACTTCACGGTTGACCGCCGGGCCTCCGTGGGGTGAGCGGTGAACGTCGGCTCGATGAGCACGTCGGCGAGCAGCTCCTCCAGTTCGTCTGCGTCGACGCCGGCCTCGGCGAACTCGGCTATCGTCGCGTCGAAGGAGTCGTGAAGGGCGGTCCCGTCGTCGGCGTTCCGGACCGCGCGGACGCGCTCGCGCTCCTCGGCGAGGTTGATGAGCTCGAAGTACGTCGTGAACGCGCGGGCGACGACCTCCTCGCGTGTCGTCGAGAGGTCGGCGACCGCCTCGTGGAGGGCGGCCCGGTCCGCGGCGTCTCCCCGCCGGTAATCGATCGCCGCGTTCCGCAGCGTCTCGACCGTCTCGTACGCGTCCGTCGACGCCTGTGCGGCCAGGACGTCTCCCACCAGCGCCCCGAGTTCTCGAACGTCCGTCCGCACGTCCCGATTATGCAACTTCATACCACAGACAGTTCGGTCGGGATCGGTTAAATCCGTGGGCTAGACGAATGCTTGCCCCGGTTCCGAGTAAATTCGATCACGAACGTTCCTTGCCGACCCCGGCCGGAGGCGATGGCGGCGGCGACTCGTCGGTCCCGGGCGCGGCCCGGTTCCGAAGCGTCGCCGTCGACCCGGAATGGCTCCGATTCTCGCCGCTGTGGAGGGTTCGTCACCCTTTTTACCGATCCAACCTCAGTAGCGAGCATGAGTGCGTCCGATAAGTATCCGTCTGAGTCCGGGCGGCGACGCTTCGTGAAGGGCGTCGTCGGCGGCGCGGCCCTCGCTGGGGTCGGCGCGATGGGGTCGGCGACCGTGAACACCCTGACGACCGCCGGCGGCGTCGGCGGCGGGTCGACGATCGCGAAGACCATCGCGCAGACCGGCGGTCCGGCGCCCCGCGGGCTCCCGCAGATCCCCGTTCAGGTCAACGACGACGGGTACATTGAGGGCATCTGGCCCGAGACGACGACCATCACCCAGGAGGGACAGGAGATCGAGGTCGCACAAGAGGAGCTCGGCGGGACGACCTACTCCGGCGCGTGGTTCCAGTACTGCGGCGTCGAGTCGCAGGAGAACGTCCAGCCGAACTTCGAGTCCGACAACCTGTTCCGCGCCGCGAGCGGCCCGCCGTACGACTGGCAGTCGAACACCTACTCGGGCGGCGACCGGATCCACATCGACGACTTCGACGACTACGAGGAGTGGGGGAACGGGATCGGCAGCGACGGCGTCGGCAAGCCGGCGATGACCACGTGGCGCTCCGAGGACTCCGACACGAACCTCAACGCGATCGTGATCCGCTCGCCGGAGATCGAGGAGGCTGCCCAGAACGACGAGTGGCTCCAGGCCTCGACCGATCGGGGGTTCATGGCGTACCTCAACGTCTGTACCCACTTCTGCTGTATTCCGGGCTACAAGGAGCTAGAGGAGTCGGCCCGCTACGACGCCGCCGACGGCTCGTACTGCGTCTGCCACCAGTCGACGTACGACCCGTTCACCATCGAGGAGGCGCTGTTCATCGCGCGTCCCCGACCCGAAGAGTAATCCCAGCCCGAGGAGTAACCCCGCCCTGTCGCGGCTCCGCCCTCCTCTCCGCTCGTCCCTCGGACGTCTCGTGTAAGTCGTCGCCGCGCTTTTCACCTCGCTCGTCCGAGGGAATGACATGAGCGACGACCCCGCTTCCGACGAGTCCGTCTCCAAGGCCGCCGGCGACGACGACCGATCCGCGGCCGCCGGCGGTGCGGACGCCCCCGCGAGCGACGACTTCGAGGCAGAACTGGCCCGCGCCCGCGACCTGCTCGACGGCGACGACATCGACGCGGTCCACGTCGGCGTCGTCCGCGACGGCGAGGTCGACACCACGTTCGCCCAGCGCACCGACGACGACCCGGAGGGGGCGGGACTCCGCGCGCTCGCGCTGCTCGCCGCACACGTCAGGCTGGTCGCGGGCGAGGCCGGCGTCGAGCCCTCCACCGTCGCCGGCGACGCCGCGACGCTCGCGGGGCAGGTGGAACAAATCCCGACGGACACCGAGCAGATCCCCGATGAGTAGCGGGCCGGCTCGTCGTCGCCGGCTGTCTCCGGCGCCGGTCTACTCGGACCCGCCGGACTCCGCCGAGCGGATCCGACGGAGCTGGTGGGCCACGCCCGCGAGCGCGACGAGCAGGACCGCGAGGTTGAACACCGCGAGCGCCACGGACTGGTAGGCCGGATCGAACCACGTGCGGATCGCGTTGCCGGACTGGCTGTAGAACCCCCAGCCAGCCACGACCGCGAGCAGCGACAGCACTGCCAGCCCGACGCGGTCGAGCAGCCCGCGGAGGTCGTCGGTCGAAAGGCGGCCGAAGCCGCCGGAGCCGGCCGGCTCTGTCCAGTAGTCCGTGTCGGTCTCTTCCGGGTCCGTCCGGTCGGGACCCGTTTCCGTGCGGTCGGTCGCGTCGGTGTCGTCTGTCATTGGCTGTGGTGGGTCGCGGGTGCGGTCGCCGTCGGCAGTCGCGCGGTCGTCGCTCGGGCCGTCACGTGGCGGTTCGTCGGTCGCATCAGCACGCGGCGGTTCGTCAGTCATCGTCGCCTCCGTGCGAGCAGCGCCGTGACGACGAGCGCGACGAGCGCGACGAGCGGGCCGAAACCGGGCGTCGCGTCGCCGCTGGCGCCGCCGTCTCGCGTCGCTCCGTCGTCACCGGCACTGTCGCCGCCGACGCCCCCCTCGCCGCGCTCGAAGTCCTCGACGGTGAACTGCACGTCGCGGACCGTCTCGTTCGCGGAGAGGGTCTCCTGCGGGTTCAGGTTCGCGACGCCCTGCGTCTCGTCGACGAGCACGTCGTCGTCGAACAGCGCGGCGTCGACGTAGTAGTTGTAGCCGTTCGGCACCTCGACGGTCGCCGTCACGGTGTCGGTGCGACCGGGGCGGACGGTGCCGACGGTCTCCGTCGCCTCCCCGGCGATCACGTTCGACTCCGCCTGCCGGAGGTAGAGCCGGAGGTCGACGTCGTCGCTCGGCTCGTCGCCGCGGTTCGTCACGGAAATCGACGCCGACAGCGTCGCCGTCTCGTTGTCGGCCTCGGTGACGCTCACGGCGACCGTCGGCCAGACCGTCCCGTCGGTGAAGCCGACCCTCGTGTCCGCGTAGTCGGGCGTGAGCGCCGCGACGCCGCCGACGCGAGTGGTCTGTTCCTCGCGGCGCTGGCCGTCCGCGAAGACGACCGTCACGATGCGGTAGCCGCCCTCGCGCTCGACGTCGACCGTGCCGTTGACCGTTTGCTCCCCCTCGAAGTCGACGTCGCCCACGTCGACCGTGGTCTCGTCGACGAGGAGGCCGGACTCGCTGCCGATCGCGCGGTGGCGGACCGTGACGTTCTCGACTGTCGAGCCACGGTGGCGGAGGTCGGTGCCGAGCCGGAGCTCGGCGGTCTCGCCGCGCACCTCGCCGGGCGCGACGGTCGCGCCGGCGACGTCGATCCGGCCGGGCGGCTCGTTCGTCTCCCGCGGGTCGGTGATCGCGCCGGGGACGGCGACAGCGCCGACCGCGCTCGCGACGAGGAGGGCGGCGGCCGCCGCCAGGAGGGCCGTGCGGGTTTCCATACGCGACCCCTCACGAGCGTCATATAAGTGCTTTGTCCAGTCGGCGTCTGCGCTTGGAACCGAGCTCAGAGGAGGCGATACCGCCCGTTCGACTCGGTGAGTTCGCCGCGGTGCGCGAGGCGGGTCAGGATCTCGCGGGCCGCGTCGGCGGGGACGCCGTCGGCCGCGGCGCGCTCCACGACGACCGCCTCTGTCGGGTCGTCGAGGGCGTCGACCGCGTCCCGGACGACCTCGGTACGGCTCCGGGAGCCGCCCCCGCCGCCCTCGGCGCGCGAGGCGGCCTCGTCGACGGCGTCGGCGTCGATGCCCGACGACTCGAGGTACTCGCGGTCGCCGATGCCGGCGTCCTCGACGGCGGCCTCGAGGTCGGCGACGTGGTCCACCTCGGCGAACGCCGCGCTGTCGCCGCGCTTCTTGGCGAGCAGCGCGGACCGCGCCTGGCGGGCCGCCGCGCGCTCCTCGGACTCGAAGAAGCGCTTGAGCTTGGCGGTCCGGTGGGTCTTGCCGCACCGCGAGCACTTCGCCGTCTCGCTCGTCTCCGGGTCCGTGACCAGCCACATGTTGGCGCACTCGTTACAGCCGACGACCGCGTACATGCGACGGGGTTCGCCGGCCCCGAAGTTGAACCCTCGGCTCCGAGACGCGGCCGGGCCCTCGACAACCCAACACGATGCCGTGGCGCGTGCCTCCGAGTGGCCGCCTCCGGCGGCCGCGAGGAGCACGCGCGAGGGAGTCGCGAGCGAAGCGAGCGACGAGGCTGGGGAGGCGTGAGGCGCGGGCGGTGCGGGGCGGGACTCGAAGGGGCAGTCGCGAGGACGACGCAGGCGACGTAAGCACCGCAGCGAGTGAGCGGAGCGAACGAGCGAGGAGCGCAACGAGCGTGCGTCGTCCTCGCGACTGGGGCTTCGGCGGTGTTCGCCGTCGATCCGCCACCAGTCATTTATAAACAAGCGACTGTGGCTTCGGCGGTGTTCGCCGTCGATCCGCTATCAGCCAGTTATAACTGAACGGATACGGCGGCTATCCACCGATCGGCGACCTCGATTTATCACCTAACGACTCGGCACCGACCAGCAACGACTACGGACTCCGCTTATCAGTCTGATTCGATCTCGTTCGCGGCCGCGAGCACCTCGTCGTGGAGTGCGCCGTTCGAGGCGACCAGCCCGGTCGAGTCGTGCCGCCAGCGGTTCCCGTCCAAGTCCGTCACGCGCCCGCCGGCCTGCCGGATCGCGAAGACGCCCGCCACCGTGTCCCACGGGTTCGCCGCGACGTTCGTGATCGTCCCCTCCAGCCCGCCGGCGGCGACGGTGGGCAGGACCACCTGCGCCGCGCCGAGCCGGCGCATATCGCCGAAGCGGGTGACAATCGCCTCGCAGGCGCGGGCGTACTCGTCGCGGGCGTCGTATTCCCACCAGATCGTCGGGTCGACGGTCGCGCGCCGGGTCTCGGTCACGCCGCTCACCGCGATCGGCTCGCCGTTGCGGTACGCGCCCTCGGCGTCGGCGATGTAGGTGTCGCCGAGCGCGGGCGCGACGATCGCCGCCGCCACCGGCTCGCCGTCGACGACGGCGGCGACCGCGGTGGCCCACACGCGGATGTCGCGGACGTAGTTGTGGGTTCCGTCGATGGGGTCGATCACCCACGCGGGGCCCGACTCGGGGACCGTCTTGCGCTCGTCCTCTTCCTCGCCGACGACCGCGTCGTCGGGGTACGACTCGCGGATCGACTCGATGACGGCGCGCTGGGCGGCGCGGTCCGCCTCGGTCACCACGTCGTCCTCGCCTTTCGTCTCCACCGCGATGTCGCTCCGGAAGCCCTCGTTCGCCACCGCGGCGCCCGCCTCCGCGGCACGCTTCGCGACCGCGGCGCGTTCGTCGACGTCGTCCGTGCGGGCCGCGGGAGCGGGGACCTCCTCCCGCCCGCCCGAATCGGCGCCGCGCTCGTCTGCGTCGGTCATGCGCCCAGTCGACGCCGCCGCGGAGTATAAACGTCGGTTCGACGCGGGGCGCGAGTCGAAATTAACTCAGTTCCGAATCCGAGTACATTTAAGTAGGTCGGAGTCGGACAATTGGATATGAAACCTGAGGAAGCGGTCCGTCAGCTCGAGTACACCATCGACGCCTCGCTCGACGAGATCGGTCAGCGCGCCGCCGCCGGCTACCGGCCCACCTTCGAGCGCGTCGCCGAGCGCGCCGACGGGGCCGCGGTGTACGACCTCGCGGGCGAACTCTCCGAAGAGGTCGTCGACGGCTCTTGCCCCTCCCCGGCGGAGGCGAACGCGGCCGCCGAGCGCGTCCTCGACGACTGGGCGTACACCGACGGCGGGGAGTAGGAACGTTAGCCTCGCGGTCCGGCTCTTCTCTCGCGTCTCTTGTCTCGACCGCTACCCACGGCGATCACCGCGGCGCGCGCCGAACTAGGAATAGCGTCGCGAGGACGATCCCGACGAGCGCCGCGAGCCCCGCGAGGTCGCTGAGATCGAACTCGGACAGCTCCGGACTCGACCCGCCGCCGTCGTCCGCCGATCCCGGTGCTCCATCGTCGCCGTTCCCTACTCTGTCTCCGGCGTCAAACTCGGTTCCATCGTCGCCCGAGCCCTCCGCTTGATCCGTCACCGTGACGGATCCGAGGATCGGACCGTCCCCAGTCGCTCTCGTCCTGACCGCCTCGCCCGCGAGAACGAGGTCGTACTCCCCCGGCTCACTGAACCGAACCGTCACCGACTCGGTCGCCGTCGCGCCCGGGCCGATATCGACCGCGACCGCTTCGTCGCTCGCGACCGCCTCGGCGTCGGCAGTCTCGACCCGGATCGTCTCGTCCCTTGCGGGGGCCGGCCCGCGGTTCTCGATGTCGACCGCGACCGTCAGGGGCTCGCCAGGCGCGACCTCCTCGTCGGAGAGGTTCGTCTCGGTCGGGGCCAGCGCCGGGCGCTCGGCCGCGACCGCGAACGCGGAGAACTCCTCGGTGGCGGCCCGCAGCCTGACCGTCTCGCTCCCCTCGTCGACGACGCGCATCTCGGCGCGCTCCCAGCCCGTCTCGGTCTCGCGGTAGGCGGCGACCCGCTCGGGGGCGACCCCGGCCGCGGCGAGCCGGTCGCGGTCCACGACGATCTCGGCGGTCGCCTCCGCGACCGGCTGGCCGGGCTCCGCGAACTCGACCGCGTAGTACCCGAGGGGGTCGACGCCAGGCGGTGGCGGCGGCGCCTCCGCAGGCCGGTCGCTCAGTCCCCGCACCGCGAACTCGACGTCGCCGGGCGACTCCCGGACGAACGTCAGCCGGTCGAGCCGGATCGCGGGGTCGCCGACGCGGAGCCCCCGCAGGTCGACCGCGGTCTCGTCCCCGCCGACGACCGACCGGAGCGTCACCTCTCGGACGCTCGGGGACGCGCGAGCGACCGAGACGATCGGGTCGGTGGTGAGGCTCGGGTCGTCGGCCTCGCCGCCGTCGCCGCTCGGGTTCTCTCCGTAGGGCGGTTCCTCCGGCTCCGCGGCTCTAGCGTGGACCGATATCTCGTCGATGAGTCGGTCGCCCGGGACGACCCCGGCGACGCGGGTGTCGATCCGGACGCCTACCGGGACGGCGTCGTTCTCGGGCGTGAGCCGCGCGGCCCGCTCGGGGCTCTCGACCGGCTCGCCGTCGACGACGAAGGTGACGCCCGTGCCCTCGTGTTCGATCCACGCCTCGGCGGTCGCGTTCCCGTCGTAGGTGATATAGAAGAGCGCCTCTTGGGCGGCGAACGCGCCGACGTTGACCCCATCGTGTTCGATTCGGGGGTTGTCCTCGGTGATGTCGATCGCGAGTTCGCCGCCTTCGTCGAGGTAGGCGTAGGGGTTGTCGCCGGGCTGGAGAGCGACGTCGTCGGTGATGGGATCGATGGGTTGATACAAGACGACAGCGCCGGTGGAGACCGCGAGGAGGACGGTGACCGCAACGGCAGCGAGCGCGAGGAAAGAGGTCGATGCTCGGGACGACATTAAATATAATGATCTATCTCGAGGTACCAAAGTAATCGGTCCTCAATTAGGCATCGAGCAGTGGCCTCGTATTATAAACTATATATACTTATCAATCAACATATGTATACTCGACAAGAGGATCAGATCACGACGGAACGCGTCTCATCGTCAGCCGAAAATTAAAATTCGGTTAGGAGACGGCACCGGGCTCGACCGTCAGCGACGCGGTGAAGAAGTCCCCGACGTCGCCACTATAAGAGTTGACGACAAATGAAACACCTAACGCGTCGCCAGGATCGAGTTCTAGTGACGGTGCTGCGGTCTGGTCTGGATACCGAACTCCGGACAGTTTCTCGCTCGAATCATGGATTTCGAACAGGAATCTCGTGTGACCGGCATCCGAGCTGTTGCTGGTCAGATCTAAGGTGAAGGTGATACTCATCGTGCTATCCGTCTGGTTTGATATCAGGAAAGGCGATTCGAAGTCGTCGGTACTGGCACCGACCGGATTGCTCGTCGTTTCCAACGTGGACCAATCCGGCGTCACCTTGGGATACGTCTCAGTGAGGTAACCGAACTGGTAGATGGAGTTGACATTAACTCCCGGATCGGCGATGGAGATCGATAACTGGCCGTTGTCAGCTTTAGTAACGCCGGCAGCCTCATTGTTCGGAATCAGAGCGACGAGGCTTTGCGAGTCGCTGACGACTGAGATGTTTGCGTCTCGGTTCATTGAGCAGGGGTAAATGCTCCAGTTCCGAGCGTTGCGCTGCCGCCCGTGACAGTCGCACTCAGTCCGAGGAGAAGTTTTATTCGTTTCATTAGTGTTTCAGACGGCTATCCAAGTTGTGATAGAATCTTCCGTACGTCCTCCACTCATTATCGTAACTCCTTGCCGCGCAACTGACTCTCGCTTTGCCGTGAATCGGAGTTGTCCCACCGTTTTCAGACTTTGTGGGTGGCAGCGTATCGAAGTGAAAAGTGGAGCCGTCAACAGCGTAGCCGCGTGCTGTCGAAGGCTACTTGAGCGTGTAATTATTCCACGCCGGGATCTGCCGCCTCGTTGGCGCTGATGACGAGTTCCTCAGCTAGCAAGGTACCAGCACCCGTCTCGCCACCAGTCGTGTCCACTTGGATTGAGACGTAGACCGACTCGCCCGGAGGGATTGCCTCGTCTTGCGGATTTCCGTTGTTGAAACTCAGAGCCTCAGTTGCCTCGTCTTTTTCAGGGCTATCGTCCTCGTCGTTTAGGTCAAGTTCCGAAGTGTTCGTCGCGGTCGCACCATCAAGCTGGCTATCGGCGCCGCTTCCGCTGATAGCGGTCGCCTTCCCCTGTAGGTACACTGTCGCGTTAGTATTCGAGCTGGAAGTATTCAGTCCGATCTCAATATCGAGCGTTTGTCCGCTCTGATTACTGAGGACGAAAGCCGATTGATCCACAGGAGGAGACACGTTAGCGGTAGCGAGCGGCTCGCCTTCACCCTCAGCAGCCGGGGTGGTGTTTGAGTCGAAGAGACTCTCAAAGTCGATACCATCTCCAGTCGCGCCATCGTTCATCGCGCCGAGTTGGTACCGTGAGTCATCGTTAACACCAGATCCGCTCGCATCCTCATCAAAATCAATGTACAGCTCGCCGCCTGATTTGCCAACCCTATCTCCGACACCACGGGCGCCACCGGCATTAAGCTGGAGGTAGGCGTTACTGTCGTTCTGAACCCCGATGTCCGCAGTACGCGGCACCGTTGCTGCGGTAAATGCCCCAGTCCCTGTTGCGGCTGCCCCGCCGGCAGCGAGCGATCCGAGTCCGATCACGAACTTGCGCCGTTCCATGTCGTATCTCACCTGTGTTCACGCACCCTCGCAGCCCGGCCGTCCGGGCCGGGAGCGCTCGGATAACCCATACGGGGCATGGTACTTCGTTATGAAATTCTCGACACGATCACGCGCTGGGCTCGATGACGCGACATGAGCGCCTCGATACGGATCGACCGCTCTTCGCGGCCCGTATCGAGCTGACCTTGAATCCGACGTGGAGACGCTGAAGCTGGCACCTGAAGCGCTCGCCGCGTCTCGAACACTACCTGAATACACGCGAGGACTCCGCTCCGCGGTTCAACCGTCTCTCGAGGAACCAACGAGCCGAACGTTTTCTCATCACCTTTCTTAAATTAACAAGTTAATTATCCAACCTATTTATGATAGATACAATCACACATACAAGTGAATATCGCCGGTTCGCGGGAGGGGCCGACCGGCGCCTAATTAGGGTGCTCACACCGATGCTCTCTACAACTCCGACACGCGAGACGGGTCAGAACGGAGGTGAACTGTCCGAAGACGAGGTCTTCGAAGTCCTGTCGAACAGACGACGCCGCTTCGTCATTCACGCGCTCAAGCGGGCGGAAGGCCCGATCGAGGTCTCCGAACTCTCCACGCACGTCACCGCGTGGGAACACGATATCGACCCGACGGACGTCAAGTACGAGGACCGCCGAAACGTGTACAGCACCCTTCAGCGCACGCACCTGCCGAAGTTAGAGGAGGTGAACGTGGTGACGGTCGACGACGAGGCCAACCTCGTCGAGCCGACACCCGAGCTGGAGAGCCTCGACATCTACGTCGAAGTCCTCCGAAGCAGGGAGATCCCGTGGAGCCTCTACTACGTCGGGCTCGCGGCCCTCGCCGCCTCGCTCCTCCTCGCCGTCGTCACGGGGACACCGGGATTCGCCGGGCTGGAGGCGCTCGACGTGGGGGTGTTCACTGCCACCGTCTTCGGGATCTCCTCGGTGGCCCACCACGTCATCGGCCGCAGGACGCGCTTGGGGAACACCGAGAAACCCCCCGAACTCCGCCGCCGAGAATGAACGTCGCTACGTCGCCGTCGACCCGCGTACGGCCGCTCCGCGCGCTGAGCATCGCGCTCGCGTTCGCGGCGGCGACCGGGCTGATATTCGGCACCGCCGGGTTCACCGCGATGGAGGCCGACCGCGGGCTCGCGGTCAACGTCACCGACGACGAGCGCGCGTACCTCGGCTACGCGCCGCTCGCCGACGAAGTCCGCGACGGAGAGCTGACGGCAGTCGTCGAGTACCGCAACCGGTTCGGGAGCGGCCTCGACGACATCGACGTCGACGTATCGATCGCGCCGTCCGGATCGCCACGTGCGACGATCGAGTCAGTCGACTCCCCCTCGTCGCTCGACGAGGGCGCCGCCGCCGCGGTCGACGTCACCCTGCGCTGCCCGGTGCGGGAGCGAGTCCCGCTCGTCTTCGAGGTCGACGGGAACGGCGGCGGGGTGAGCGTCTCGCTCAGCCGCGTCCACACCGTCACCTGCGTCCCGACGAGCCCGATGGTGACCGGCGTCCGGTACGCGGGCGTCGGGAACGCCTTCGTCGAGGCGGGCGGGGAACGCGCGACCGTCGAGGCGACCGTTTGGCTCACCGACTCCGTCCCGGGTGCGAACGGTTCCGAGGGGAGTCTCCGGTCCGAAACTGTCGCGAGCCTGAATCCGTCAAGTCCAGTGCGGCCGCAGCTATCGACTAACGCGTCGAACGAGCGGATCGTCGGCGTCGCGTTCCCCGAGCAGGGGGTCGCGTACTTCCACCCGGGGTGGAACGGAGCGAACCACGTCGCTCCGAGAGAGGGCCCCGGCGTCAGACGAACGGGGGTTCCGCTCGACGCCGAAACCGTCCGGAACACGTCCGTCGTCGAGGACGAGTGACCCCGTTCACAGCTCGATTCGCTCGCCGACCTCGGGCGCGCTCGCGTCGACCCCGTCCGCGCGCAGGTCCGCGGCGAACGCCTCGCAGCGGTCGCCGTGGTTCACCAGCACGCGCGCGTCCCGGTACGCGTCGAGGAACGACTCCAGCCCCTCGCGGTCGGCGTGCGCGGAGAAGTCGTACGACGCCACCCGCGCGCTCACGGGCCTGACCTGCCCGTTCAGCTCCAACTGCCCGCGCTCCTGTAGCTCGCGGCCGGGCGTCCCCTCCACCTGATACCCCGTGAGCGTCACGAGGTTCGTCGGGCTCGTCCTGATCTCCGGGAGGTACGTCTGGACCGGGCCGCCCGCGAGCATCCCGGAGGTGGTGACGATCAGCGCGCTCTCGGCGGCGACCCGCTTCCGCTGGCCGTCGCGGCCCGTGACGACGCGCGCCTGCCCGACCGCCTCCCCGAACGCGTCGGCGTCACGGAGGAACGACGGGTACCGCCGGAGCGTTTCCGTCACCCCGACGCCCATCCCGTCCACGTACGGCGTGAGGTCGTTCGCGGCCGCGACGAGGAGCATCTCCTGCGTCCGGCCGATGGCGAACGCGGGCGCGACGACGGTGCCGCCCTCCCAGAGGGTCCGCTCGACGCGCTCGGCCCACGCCGACTCCACCGCGGCGCGGTCCTCGTGCGTCACGTCCGCGTAGGTGGACTCACAGATCACCGCGTCGGCGTCGGGGCGCGCCGTCGTCCCCGCGACCAGCCGCTGGTCGTCGGTGTGGAAGTCGCCGGTGTACAGCAGCCGAGTGTCTCCGTCGTCGACGAGGACGTGCGCCGAGCCCGGAATGTGCCCGGCCGAGAACAGCGTCACCTCGTAGCCGCCGCCGTCGATCCCGCCCGCGACCGGGAAGGGGTCGCCGTAGCCGTGTCGCACCTCCACTTCGCCCAACCGCGCGACGTGCTCGGCGCCGAACGGGCACAGCGGGCTGTTCCCGTGGAGCTTCAGCGTGTCCTCGGCGAGCGTCCGCGCGAGCTCCCCGGTCGGCGGCGTCCAGTGGATCGGCGGGCGGCGGTCGCCCTTCAGCAGCGCGGGGACCGCGCCGACGTGGTCGAGGTGTCCGTGCGAGACGACGACCGCGTCGGGCTCGGGATCGCGAACCGGGTACTGCGGCGGCTCCGCGGTCATCAGTCCGTAGTCCACGAGCAGCGCGTCGTCGACGAGGAGGGCGCTCCGCCCCACCTCGCGGGCGCCGCCGAGGAACTCGATCTCCATCGAGGGACCGTAGCGGCCGCTGGCGTTAGTGTCCGTCGGTCGGTCGAGCGGCGCTGTCGACCGCAGTGAGTCACTCACTCGGGCGACCGACCTCGCCGACCGCGGTCAGTCGATCCGCTCGGCGGCGTCGCGCTGGACGAGCGGATCGACGTTCTCGACGGGCAGTGAGACCACGTCCTCGCTCGCGAGCTCGTACTCCCGCTCGTCGACGCCGAAGATCGCTCCCACGTCGCGGGTGATCCGCACCGTGGCTCGCTCGGTGGGCCGGTCAGGCTTCGAACCGGCACCCGGCTCCGCAGCCGCGTCCGATCCGCCCCCTGCCGGCGACTCGGGGATCGCTCCCCCGTCCGTCGTCGCGCCGGGGTCGGCCCCCTCGTCCGTGTCTCCCGCGGGGCGATCGCCCGGGACCGTGCCGCTGTCGCCGATCGCGCTGTCGCCGATCGTGTCGTCGGCGTCGGCCGCGTCGTCGGCCCCGACCGCTCCCGGAGGCGCCGGTTCGGGGGGCACCGGCGTCGGACCCTCGCCGCCGTCGGACGCGGACTCGGGGTCGGGCGCCGGGCGGTCCTCGTTCGGCTCCGGCTCGGCGTCGGCGGAGGAGTCTCCCCCGTCGCCGCCCATCGCGCCGGCGAGGGCGCCGGCGTCGCCCGACGCCGTAGCGGCGTCCGACGGCTCGGGTTCCGGGTCGGCGGGAGCCGCGTCCGCGTCCGACGGCTCGGGGCCACCGTCGGGTGAGTCGGTGTCTGCCCGACTCGGGTCCGGCGTCCTCGCTTCGGGGGCCGAGGACCCCTCCTCGGTCCCGAGCGGCCGGTCGTCGCCGTCCGCGGTCGCGGACTCGTCCGGGACCGGCGACTCGCCCGCGAGCACGTCGAGCACCGCTGACTTGTTCGCGCTGATGCGCTCGACGAGGTCGTCGAACAGCCGCCGCTCTTCGGCCGTCATTCCCTCCTCGTCGACGGACATGTCGGCCGCGGCGAAGGAGGCGAGCTTGACGACCTTCCCGACCCGGCGCTCGTAGAGCGCCTCGGCGACCTCCTCCGCGGTCTCCACCTCGTCGGAGAGCCGGCGGACGTCGTCGTCGGAGAACGGGTTCTCGACCTGCTCGGCGCGGCGGTCGCGCGCGGCGCGCAGGTCCGCGACGTACGCGCCCACGTCGTCGTAAAACGAGTCCCGCAGGTGCTGGAGGCTGTCCTTCCGGCGCTCCTTCGCCTGCGCGGATCGGAGTTCGTCGAGGTTCATTTGTCGTCGGTCATCGTTCGGGAGCTTTCCGCGCCTCGCCGCGGGCCATCAGGAAGGCTCCCGCGAACTCGGGCACGGTGTTTCTACCGGATTCAACTCTGACGCGCTCGCCGTTTAATTCTACCGTCCGATCCGCGTCCGTCTCGATCCGGATCTCGCGGCCGACGAACCGGTCCGGAACCGCGTCCCGGAGCGGGTCGAAGTCGGCGAGCTCGTCGCGGTCGAGCGGCGTGACGACGAGCGCGGAGCCGCCGTGGAGCGTCCCCGGGAGCCGGATGAGCCGCCGGGTATCGGTCGTCACCGGCTCGTCGATCGGCGCGGCGTCGGTCGCGGCGACGCGCGCGGCGAGCGCGGAGACGAGCCGGCGGACGCCCGGCCCGCCGGCCTCCACGTTGCCCTCGCGCACGGCGGTCGGGTTCCGGTCAAACGCGCCGCGGATCGTCTCCGCGCGCCCCTCGCCGATCCCGTCGAGTTCCATGAGGCGCTCGCGCGCGGCCTCGTCGCCCATCTCGCGGAGGTCGTCGGCGTACTCGACCAGCGCGTCGTGAACGCGCGCGCCCCACCCGCCCTCGGTGCGGAGGACGCGCTTCGTTGTCCCCCGGTCGGAGACCGTCCGGATCAGTCCGTCGCTGTCGAGGTCGATGGCGCGCACGTAGTCGACGATCTCGCGGCGCGCCTCGCTGTCCAACTCCCGCACGCTCTCGTCCCGGACGTGGACGTGGTAGCCCCGCCCGCCGGAGAAGACGACCGTCACGTCTTCGAACGCGAAGTCGTCGTCGATGAAGTCCAGCAGCCGCACGAGCGCGTCCTTACACGCCGCCAGCATCTCCGGGTAGGAGGTGGTCTCGGGGTCGACGCCGGGGAGGTGGTCGGCGTCCAGGTCGAAGACGAGGTCGGCGTTCCGCCACCCCTTCTGCCCCATCGTCGTCGCTCCGGGGTCGTCGTAGCGCGCGGCCGAGAAGTAGGCGTGCCGGGGCGCGTTGTCGGCGAAGAAGGTGTCCACGTCGCCGAGGTCGTACAGCGACTGGTGACGGACCATCGTCGTCCCCGATCCGGGGGTCCACGGGATGTGCCCCCACTCGCGGAGGTTCGCGTCGGGGGGGAGCGACAGCGACACCGACCGGTAGTAGTCGCCGAACCGCCCCCGGAGGTACTCGCGAGTCCGGTCGTCCATTCGTCTCCTCTCATATCCGCGGTCGACGTATCAACGTTACCGTTCGCCGGTGTCCGCGACAGTACTCATCGAAAAGACGCGGCGGCGCGTGGCGACGAGCGCTCGAAGAGCGCGAGCCGCGAGGCTGGGGAGGCGTGGGGCGCTGCGCGGTACGGGCGCGGCCCCGCGGCTGGGAATTTGCGGTGTCCTCTGTCGAACTACGATCCATATGTGTAACCAGGCGGCCGTGATTTGGCCTCAGGCCCTCTCCTCGTCACTGACCGTCGACAGCATTTAGTCCGGCACCGTCGTCGGCCGAACACGGCCGGTCCCCATGCTCGACGAGACACTCGACCTGCTCATCGACGAGGTCGCAAAGCTGGTCCCCGATGTCGTGTTGGGCGCGATATTTCTGGTGACCGGTCTCCTGACGGCGATGCTCGGTGTGGCGACGCTTCTCGGCGTGGCGACGGTCGGGTGGTCACCGCGGTTCGGCGGGGTACTGACCGCCGTCGGCGCACTCCTCGTGGTCGGCGTGGTCGTCTGGTGGTATCGATGACCCTCCGGATCCGGTGAGCCCTCAGTCAGTCGCGAGAGTCTCGGCGACGGCGCCCCGTCAACCGCTCGACACCCTTCCGGCCACAACACTATCCGGGACCGCTCCGTACCGAGTGGTATGCGTTCGGAAGAGGAGATCAGAGAGCAGTACGAGTTCCTGCGCGAGCAGTTGGACGACGAAGAGATGAACCACCGCGGCGTCGAGGAGCTGTTCGCGCACTACAAGCGCGCGCTCGGCTGGGTGTTAGAAGAAGAACACATGTGAGCGGCGTACAACACGTTTATTACGCTCTACCTGCTATCGTCAGGTGACGCTTCGTCTGGAGGGCCGAAGCGTCAGCGGGGACCAATCGGCAGGCTCGACGCGGCTTTTTTCCGCGTCGGGCGTGCCTTCTTCGAGCGCGAATCCGACAGCGTCCGGCATATCCTGCTTCGATAGCGCCTCGCACGCCCTGATCCGATCGCGCCTCGCCTCCGTCTCGTCGCGCCCGATCGGAGCCGCTCGGTTTCTCTCCGATCGGCGCCCTGCTCCGACAGCCAGTCGTTCCTGTGAGCCGCGGGTTCCGGGCACGTATCAGGTAACCGTAACGACTTCCCATCGCCGAATACCCGCTCTATTTCGGATGACAGTTACGGAGTTGACAGAACGAACCCGTCGGTTACGGAGGCGTAGGTGCCGCCGGCTGGTCGTATGAGGACAGATGTAACGGTATATTTATTTATTTTCGGATAATATGTCTAAGCAGTCGTATGTATGACCTCACAGGTTTTCAGCGAGACCTGCTCTACGTGATCGCGGGGCTCGACGAGCCGCACGGGCTGGCCATCAAGGAGGAACTCGAAGAGTACTACGAAAAGGAGATCCACCACGGCCGCCTCTACCCGAACCTCGACACGCTCGTCGAGAAGGGGCTCGTCGAGAAGGGCCAGCGCGACCGCCGCACCAACTACTACACGCTGACCCGCCGCGGCCGCCGCGAGATCGAGGCCCGGACCGACTGGGAAGCCGAGTACATCGAGCACTGACCCGGCCGCCCGCCGCTCCCGCACTCGGTCGATAGCCGTCGGCCTCTCTTCTTCCTCGCCGTCTTTGCGATGCTCCCGTCGCGCCGCCTCGAACGGTTGGATTCAAGTCCGCCCCGGCGGAAGCGGAGCGTATGCAACCGGGAGATCGCGTCCGCGTCGAGCGCGGGGGCGTCACCAACGAGGGCGTACTGCTCCCCTCCACGACGCGCGACCACCTCGTCGTCAAGCTGGACGGCGGCTACAACGTCGGCATCGACCGCGAGGCGGCCGATGTCGAGGTGCTGGACTCCGCCGCCCGCGAGGTCGACCCTGCGGCCGAGACCGACGACGGGGCCGACGCCACCTCCGGGATCACCTTCGACGAGGACCTCCCCACCGTCTCGCTCATCTCCACCGGCGGGACGATCGCCTCCACCGTCGACTACCGGACCGGCGCCGTCACCGCGCAGTTCGACGCCGAGGACGTCCTCCGCGCCGTCCCAGAACTCGCCGGGCGCGCGAACTACCGCGGGCGCGTCGTCGCGAACATCCTCTCGGAGAACATGGAGCCGTCCATCTGGCGCGACCTCGCCGACGCGGTCGCCGAGGAGATCGAGGCCGGCGCCGACGGCGTCGTCGTGATGCACGGCACCGACACGATGCAGTACTCCGCGTCCGCGCTATCCTTTATGCTCGACTCGCCCGTCCCGGTCGTGTTCACGGGGAGCCAGCGCTCCGCGGACCGGCCCTCGTCGGACAACGTGATGAACGCGGTGTGCGCCGTCGAGGCCGCGAAGGCCGAGCATAGCGAGACCCTCGTCTGTATGCACGCCGACCCCTCCGACGACGCCTGCGCGCTCCACCGCGGCACGCGCGTCCGCAAGAATCACACCTCGCGCCGGGACGCCTTCGAGACGGTCGGCGCCGCGCCCCTCGGGCTGATCGACTACGAGCGCGCCGCGGAGGCGGGCGCCGACGGTGACGCGGCCGACGCTGCGATCGAGTGGAACCGCGAGCCGCGCTCGCGGGGCGGAACCGACGGGAGCGACGCGGCCGACGGCGACGCGATCGCGCTTGAGCCCTACCTCGACGGCGACGTGGAGCTGGTGAAGTTCACGCCCGGAATGGACCCGGCCGCGTGGGCGTACCTCGACGACAAGGACGGCGTCGTGATCGAGGGCACCGGGCTCGGCCACGTCCACACCGACCTCATCCCGCGGATCGAGGAGCTGGTCGAGGGCGGGACTGTCGTCGCGATGACGAGCCAGTGCCTCGAAGGTCGGGTCTGCGACCGCGTGTACGACACCGGCCGCGACCTGCTGGACGCCGGCGTCGTCGAGGCGGGCGACACCCTCCCCGGAACCGCGAAGGTGAAGCTGATGTGGGCGCTCGCGAACCGCGCGGACCCCGCCGACGCGATGACGCGTGACCTCGCGGGCGAGCTGACAGAGGAGTCGCGGCCCTGGCGATGAGCGAGGCAGCCGACGAGGCCGACGCAGCGCCGACCGTCGTCGTCCGCGAGGCGCGCCCGGCCGACGCCGACGCGGTCGCGGCGTTCACCCGCGACACGTGGGGCGAGCGCCACGAGGACTACATCCCTCGCGTGTTCCCGGAGTGGGCCGCGTCCGACGACCCGGACCGCGGCACCTTCGTGGCGACGCTCCCCCCGGACGCCGCCGACGTGGGCGACCTTGACGGCAGAGACGCGGGCGACACGCACGTCACGGGCGACGGCGACGGCGCCGCCGACGCGGGCGACCCCGAGGCGGTCGTCGGCTGTATCCAGGGCGCGCTCCTCAGCGAGTGGGAGGCGTGGGGACAGGGAATCCGCGTCGACCCCGCCGCGCGCGGCCACGGCGTCGGGACCGCCCTCTCGGAGGCGGTGCTCGACTGGGCGCGCGGACGCGGCGCGACCGTCTGCCGCAACATGGTGTTCTCGTGGAACGTCATGGGACTCGGCCAGTCGCGCGCGGTCGGCTTCGACCCCGCGACGGAGTTCCGGTTCGCGGAGCCGGCGCCCGACCCGGACGCAATCGACCGCGACGCCGCCGGTCTCGACCGTCTCCCCGACCCCGACCCGAACGCGGCGTGGGCGTTCTGGAGCGACAGCGCCGCCCGCGACCGCCTGCGCGGCCTCGCGCTCGACCCGGACGAGTCGTGGGCCTGCTCCCGGCTCACCCGCGACGAGCTCGCGACAGCGGCCGCCGAGGACCGACTGCTCGCGGTTGCCGACGCCGACGCGCTCGCCGGCTTCGCGGTCCGGACCCGCGTGACGGAGCGCGAGGTCGACGGCGAGCCCACGCGGACCGCGGTCTACGGCGTCGCCGCGTGGCGCGACGTCGGCGCGGCGGGCGCGCTGTACGACGCGATCGCCGCCGACGCCGCGGCGGCGGACGCCGACCGCGCTCGCGTGCTGATCCCCGAGACGGTCGAGCACGTCAGCGACACCGGCGCGAACCGCGTGCCGGTCGCGGCGGAGCCGGACTTCGTCATGTGCGCCGACCTCACCGGTGGAGACGGATGACGCTCTTCGGTCTCGCTCTCCCGTGGTCGCTGCCACTCACGCTCGTGATCTACGGCGTCGTCGTCGCCGCCGCGGTGTGGATCTACCGCGACGCGAGGGCGCGCGGGAGCCGCTACGCGGTCGTTTGGGCCGCCTCGACGCTCCTCTTCACGATCGTTCCGGTGCTGGCGTACCTCTATCTCCACCGCGACGCCGGTCCGGCGCGCTGAATCGGTCGCGCGCGGCACCGGTCCGAGCCCCCTGCCGAACCCCCGGCCGCTTATGTACGCCGACCCGGAACGACCGACGGATGCCCTCCTCTCGCCCGCCCGACGGGTTGCGCGCGCTGGCCCGCGGCCGTCGTCCCCGAGTCCTCTCGGTCGCGCTCGCGAACCTGCTCCCGCTCGTCGGCGTGGTCTCGCTCGGCTGGAACGCGGCCGCGCTGATGACGCTGTACTGGTTCGAACTCGGGATCGCCTCCGGGTGGGCGCTCGTCCGCGCGCTGTTCGCCGGACGCCCGTCCGAGATAGAACGCGACGGGCTGCTCATCGGCCCGCTCGCACAGCGACGGGTCGCCCTGTCGATCCCGCGGACCGGCGTTCAGGTCCGGCTCTCGTCGCTGCTCGTCCTCCCCGTCGCCGCGCCGATCCTCGCGGTCGTCTGGCTGGTCGTCGGCACGCTCACGGTCGGGGTCGTCGTTGAGGAGGGGACCGTCTCGACCGTGGTCGACACGGTCGCGCTCGCGACGCTCGCCCTCTTCATCGGCGAGGGGGTCACGACGCTCGTCGAGTACTTCGGTCGCGGCGAGCACCGGGATCACAGCGCGCAGACCGCGATCCAAGGCGTGTTCGCTCAGGGCGCGGCGATCTTCTTCGGCGCGCTGTTCACCGTCACGATCGTCGGCGCGGGAACGCTGGAGGAGGACACGCCGATCTCCGCGATCGATCCGGACGCGATCGGGATTCCCCTCCTGCTCGGCATCGTCGCGGTGAAGTTCGCTTTCGACCTCGCGAGCCTGTACGGCGACAGACTGGCCGCGTTCGACGAGTCGTCGTCGCTCGATCTGGGGCTCTCCTACGACCCGCCCGCGGCCGAGCCGGTCGACGGATCGCTCGCGAAGCCGACCGAGACGGTCCGCCAGCCCCGCCGCGCTCGCCTCGCCGGGGCGCTGACGACGCCGCTCGGCCACCCGGGGCTCTGGTACGTCGGCGGGGGCCTCGCGCTCCTCGGCCTCCTGTTCGCGTTCGGCGGCGACTGGGGGACCGTCGCCCTCCTCCTCGCGGCCGCGCTCGCGGTCCCGCTCGCGCTCGCCGCGCTCGACCACGAACTCCGGCACGGGCTCGTCGAGTACCGCGCCGGCGACGGCGCGCTCGTCGCGCGCGACCGCCTGTCCGGCGCGACGATGTGGCGCGTCGAGCCGTGGGACGAGACGGATCTGCGGGTGGAGCGCCGGCGGCTCGACCGGCGGCTCGGGACCGAGACCGTCGTGATCGAACTGCGCGACGACGAGTACCGGATCCCGGGCCTCGACGACCCGGAGCCTGTCCTCGACGTGTTCGATCGGCGGCCGGACCGGCCGGACGGCTGACGGCTATCGATATCGATACGCGAACCCGAACGCCTAATTGGTCCCGTCTCGCCCGTGGAGACATGGTCGCGACGCTGCCGGACCTCCTCCGACTCGTCGTCGTCCCCGTGTTCGCGTGGGCGGCGATCCGGGACGTCCGGACCCGGCGCCTCCCGAACAGGCTGTGGCCGCCGCTGTACCTGTTCGGCGCGCTGCTTCTGGTCTGGGAGATTGTGACGATCTGGCCTCTCGGGGGGTTCGTGGAGATGCGATTCCTAGTGCGAGTCGCGATCAGTCTGCTTTTCGTCGCGCCGCTGGGCTACGCGTTCTGGTACCTCGGGGCGTTCGGCGGCGCCGACGCCAAGGCGATGATCGCGCTCGCGGTGCTCTTCCCGACGTTCCCGGCGTACGACCTCGCCGGGGTCACGCTCCCGCTCGTCGACACCCAGCTCGGCGTGTTCTCGCTGACGATCCTCACGAACACCGTCCTCCTCGGGCTCGCGTACCCGGTCGGCCTCGCCGTCTTCAACCTCGTCCGCGGCGAGGCCTCGCGGCTCATGTTCTTCGCGCGACCGGTCGCGACCGACTCGCTGCCCGACCGGCACGGGCGGCTGTTCGAGGACCCCGACGGGCCGACCCGGAACGGCCTCGATCTCGACGCGCTCCGGATGTATCTCCGGTGGCGCGGCCGCACGCTCGCCGACGTGCGGGCCGACCCCGACGACCTCCGCGACCCCGCCTCGGTCGGCGAGACGTTCGCCCCGACCGACGGCGGGACCCACGTCGGTCCGCGGACCGACGGGGGGCGCGCAGTTGACGACGCGCCTACCGACGGGGGGCGCGCAGTTGACGACGCGCCCACCGACGGAGGACGGGCAGTTGACGACGCGCCCACCGACGGAGGACGGGCAGTTGACGACGCGGCCCCGGACGGCGGGCATGCGACCGACGCGGAGACCGACAGCGACGCCGACCGCGAGTCCGACGACCCGTGGGCGGCAGAGCGGTTCCTAGACGAGATCGATCACGGCGCGTACGGCACCGACGCCGCGACGCTCCGCGAGGGCCTCGACGTCGTCGCCCGCGAGGACCGCGTGTTGGTCTCGCCCGGGATGCCGTTCGTCGTCCCGATGGCGGTCGGACTCGTCGCCTCGCTGACGTACGGCGACGCGCTGTTCGCGGCGCTGGGCGCGCTCGGGCTGGTGTGAGCCGACACTGACGACGCCATTTATAAACATATGAGCGGTGCGGCGGCGTGTGCCGACGAGCGGCCGCAGGCCGCGAGTCGCACGCGCGAGGGAGTTGCTGGCCCCGGAGCGAAGCGGAGGGCGCCAGCGACGAGGCCGGGGAGGCGTGAGGTGCGGCTGCTGTGCGTTCGGGTGAGACTCAAAGGGGCAGTCGCGATTCCCGCTCGCTTCGCTCGCGGGAATCGCGGCTGGGGCTTTGGAGGCGTTCGCCGCTGATCGCCAATCGCTCTTTTATCGGCGAGCAGCTGCGACTTTAGCGGTTTTTACCGCCGATCGGCGATCGACGATCCGTAAGCGATCAACGACGACCTCCCCGTCTCGCTAGCTCCCAGCGCGGAGGGCGGCCGCCGTCAGTACCCGCGTTCCGACCGGGCGCTTCACGAACTCCCCGAGGTCGCGGCCGACGAGGTCGCCGACCCCGCGCTGGGCCGCCACGTCGAGCAGCCGCTGGTCGACGGTGCCGTCGACAACGACGGCTCGCGGCGCGGGCTCGGCCCCCTCCACCGCGTCGAACGCGTCTCCCGCGTCGACCTCATCGACGACGCCGAACTCGTCGCCGAGGAGCCGGGCGCGGCCGGTCTCGCCGTCGACGACCTCGTCGACGTGCGCCGCGATCGACCGCGGTTCGTCGTGCTCGCCGGTCGCGCCGTCCGTCGGTTCCTCGTTCGCGGTCGCGCCGTCCGAAGGTTCCTCGTCCGCGGTCGCGTTGTCGCTAGCCATCTCGTCCGCGGTCGCGTTGTCGCTAGCCATCTCGTCCGCGGTCGCGTCGCCTCCGGACACCTCGTCGGTCTCTCCGGCGGCGTCGTCCGCGACGGTGTCGGTACCGCCGGCTTCTTCGGGAGTTGACGCCGAATCCGCCGGTTCTACTTCGCCACCGGAGGCGGACGCGCCGCTCGTTCCGGCGACTTCGGCGTCGGCGTCCGTCGCGTCGCGCGATTCGGTCGTCGACCCGGCAGTCGGCGGCTCGGTCGATTCGGGCGACGGGTCGACCGCGTCGCCGCCCGCGGAACCGCTCGGCACCGCGCCGCCGTCGCCGACGCGCGCGGCCGACTCGGGACCGTCGTCGTCGGGTGCCACGTCGTCGGTAGTCGTCCCGTCGCTGACGGACGCCCCGTCGCCGTCCTCGGGATCCTCGTCGCCGGCGGCCGCTCGGAGATCGCCGGCGTCCGCGAGGCTCGCGTACGGGACCTTCCCGCGGAGCGCCTCGAAGACGGCGTCGCGGTCGAGGTCCTCGACGGACTCGCCGGGCGGCGCGAACGCGACGTAGTCCACGTCGCCCACCTGCGCGAGTTCGCGGAGGATGAGCTCCCCGCCGCGGTCGCCGTCGAGGAACGCGGTGACGGTCCGGTCGGCGGTCAGCTCGGCGACCGCCTCGGGGACGTTCGTCCCCTCGACCGCGACGGCGTTCTTGATCCCGCAGTCGAGCAGCGTGAGCACGTCGGCGCGGCCCTCGACGACGATGACGGCGTCTGAGTCGCCGACGCGCGGCCCGGCCGGGAGCCCCTCGTAGTCGACGATGCCCTCGACGCGGGCGGCGTCGCGCACCTCGTCTAACACGTCGCTGCTCGCGAGGCTCGTCTCCTCGAAGCCGCCCGCGATCAGCTCCTTTGCGCGCTCGACGACCTCGCGGCGCTTGGCCGCCCGTACGTCCTCGATGCTCGTCACCTCGACGGAGGCGTGACAGGGGCCGATGCGATCGATCGTCTCCAGCGCGGCGGCCAGGATCGCGGTCTCGACCTTGTCCAGGCTCGACGCGACGGTGACCTCGCCGAACGACTGGCCGTTCTCGGACTCGACGGAGACGTCGATCCGACCCACGCGCGAGGACTCCTGGAGGTCCCGGAGGTCCAGCTCGTCGCCGAGCAGCCCCTCCGTCTGGCCGAACACCGCCCCGACGACGTCGCTCCGCTCGACGACGCCGTCGGCCGCGATGGTGGCGTGTATCAGGTATTTCTCTGTGTCTTTCATGAGTGGTGAATGGTGATAGCGGGCGGTAGCGCCCGTCCGTGTATCGTTGCGCTCCTCGCGGAAAATAGCTATCGCCACGTCCCTCCGGCGACAGTTATCGAAGAAAATTTCTCTCCGATATGTGTGTTCGAACTTATTCGATAGCTCTTTGTGTTTATAGTCGTAGTTTCATTGTACATGACGCGCTTACGGAGCGATCTCGTTTGGATACCGACGTTCGCGATACTCGTTGCGTTCGCGGTGCCGTGGCCGCTGTGGGGCGTCGACCGCGTCGCCGCCGGGCTCCCGGTGTGGATCTGGTGGCACGTGGCGTGGCTCGGGCTGTGTGCGGGCCTGTTCGCGCTGTTCGTCCGGAGCGGCGCGTGGGAGCGCGGGATGGGCAGGCGGGTGGGGACCGACGCCGTGGCCGCAGATTCCGCGGCCGCCGACACCGTGGCCACAGATTCCGCCGCCGTGGACGGCGCGACGAGCCGCGACCCGTCGGAGCCGACCGGGGGTGACCGCCGGTGACGCTCGGCCTTTCGCTCGGCGTCGTCGTCGGCTACCTCGTCGTCGCGCTCGCGCTCGGCCTCGTCGCGTACCGCGTCTCGGAGACGACCGCCGAGGACTACTACCTCGCGAACCGGTCGATCGGCACGCTCGTGCTGCTCTTCACGACCTTCGCCACCCTGCTGTCGGCGTTCACGTTCTTCGGCGGGCCGAACCTCGCCTACCGCGCCGGCCCAGAGTGGCTGATCGTTATGGGGACCTTAGACGGCGTCCTGTTCGCGGTGCTGTGGTACGTCATCGGCTACAAGCAGTGGCTGATCGGCGCTCGTAACGGCTACGTGACGCTCGGCGAGATGCTCGGCGACCGCTTCGGCTCGACCGGGCTGCGCGCGCTGATCGCCGGCGTCAGCCTCCTGTGGCTGTTCCCGTACGTCATGCTCCAGCAGATGGGCGCCGGGGAGGCGCTCGTCGGCCTCACCGACGGCGTCGTCCCGTACTGGGGCGGCGCGGCGCTCATCACCGGGTTCATGATCCTCTACGTCGCCGTTGCCGGACTCCGCGGCGTGGCGTGGACCGACACGCTCCAGGGGCTGTTCATGCTCTCCGTCGTCTGGGTCGCCGCGGCGTGGGTCGTCTCGGCGCTCGGCGGCGTCGGCGCCGCGACCGGGGGGATGCTGGCGGCACGGCCCGAGTTTGGGGGCTTCGGCGGCGGCGCGTACACGCCGGAGTTCATCGTCTCCACGGCGATCACCATCGCGTTCGGAGTGACGATGTTCCCGCAGATCAACCAGCGCTTCTTCGTCGCGAAGTCGGCCGCGACGCTGAAGCGGTCGTTCGCGCTGTGGCCCGTCCTCGTCCTGCTGCTGTTCCTCCCCGCGTTCATGCTCGGCGCGTGGGCGGCCGGGACGCCGGTCGAGGTGCCAACGGATGCGAACGTGCTCCCGGTCGTGCTCGGCGAGTACACCCCCGCGTGGTTCGCCGCGCTCGTCGTCGCGGGCGCGATGGCGGCGATGATGTCCTCGTCGGACTCGATGCTGCTCTCGGGGTCGTCGTACTTCACTCGCGACCTGTACCGACCGCTCGTCGACGCCGACGCCTCCGAGCGACGCGAGGCGTGGATCGCGCGGATCGGCGTGGCGGCGTTCGCGACGCTCGCGTTCGCCGCGAGCCTGTTCCGCCCGGGGACGCTGATCGAGGTCGGCGACACGGCGTTCTCCGGGTTCGCGCTGCTCGCGCTCCCCGTGATCTGCGCGCTCTACTGGCCGCGGACGACCCGCACGGGGATGATCGCCGGCGTCGCGGTCCCCCAGGCGGCGTACCTGCTCGTCGTGCTGTCCGCCGTCGTCGGTGCCGTCCCGACCCTGCCGAAGACGGTCCTCGGCGGCTGGGACGTTGCGCTCGGGCTGATGGCGCTGTCCGGCGCGCTCACCGTGGGGGTCTCGCTGCTCACGGCGCCGACCGAGGAGGGCGACGCCTCGCGGTTCGCGGTGGCCGGGGACTGACTCGGCCGATCCCCGTCGGTCGGGGTTCGACCGCCGTCGGTCTCACTCGTTCCGCAGGAACCGGAGCGTCTTCGGATCGGGCCCGTCGTAGTACCGGTCGAGCGCGGTCCCGAACGGACCGTCCCCGTCCGCGACCGCGTCGAACAGCGTCATCGACGACCGGAACTTCAGGTCGTCCGGCGACCCGAACACCTCGTGGGCCGACCGCCCCTCCAGCCCGTTGACGATCGCCGTACACTCCCGCAGCCGCGGCCCCAGCGTCGGGTGCGCGAGGTACGCGGTCGCCTCCTCGCGGGAACCGATCGCGTAGCGCTGTGACCTCCGACTGGTCCCCAACCCCTCGACCTGCGGGAACACGAACCACATCCAGTGGCTCCGCTTCCGTCCCGCGCGCAGTTCCCGCTTGGCCGACTCGATCACGCCGGCCTGCGCCTCGACGAACCGTCGGAGGTCGTGGGAGTCGTTCGGGTCGGCCATCTCCTCGGGGACGTTCTCGTCGCTTGTTTATAAGAGTGGCCGGCAGTGCCCGTTCCCGCCGCGTCGAACCCGGCGAAAGCCAAAAGACCGCTTCGCCCCGACAACGCGTATGAACGAGCCCGGCACCGAGGGCGTGCTGTTGGACCAAGAGACGCTCCACGATCGGCTCGACGACGCGTCGCCGTGGTTTCAGGAGCACTACCGGACCTTCCGGGAGTCGATGCTCGGCGAGCGCGACGGGTCCCCGTTCCCCTGCTACTTCGGGATCGAGGTCGAGCGCGAGGGCGACATGCTGTACGCAGCCTGCGAGTCGACCACGGACCCGGCCGCGCTGTTGCGGCTGCGCGATGTCCTCTCAGAGTACCTCGACACGTACCCGGACCACGCCGACCGCGCGCCGCTCGCGGTGTTCTTCAGGCCGCCCGACGACGACCGCGGCGAGGCGCACTACCACGAGCGGCTCTGGCACGTCCTGGAGTTCCTCCACGTCCACGACCCGGAGCCGTGGCCGGACGACATCCCGGTCGACCCCGACACCCCGCGGTGGGAGTTCTGCTTCGGCGGCGAGGCGCTGTTCCCGACCTCGCGCGCCCCCTTCTACGACGACCGGAAGAGCCGCTACTCGCCGGTCGGCTTAGAGATCACCTTCCAACCCCGGAGCGTCTTCGAGGGGATCACCGCCGACACCGAGGCGGGCGAGCGCGCCCGCGAGACGATCCGAGGCCGGATGGAGGAGTACGACGGGGTCTGTCCCCACGCCGACCTCGGCGACTGGGGCGCCGAGGGCGACCGCGAGTGGAAGCAGTACCTGTTCCGCGAGGACGACGACGCGAGCCCGGACGCCTGTCCGCTCGACCCGACGCGCGAACACCCCAAGGCGTCCGAGTCGCTGCTCGAACCCGGCGCGTGGCGGGCGTTCGACGCGGCCGACACCGGGAGCGAATCCGACGCGCCCGTCAGTTCCGGACTCGGCGATGACTGACGACGCGGTCCTCCTCCTCGTCGACTTCCAAGTCGGGTTCGACGAGCCGGGGTGGGGCGAGCGCAACAACCCCGACGCCGAGGCGGTCGCGGCCGCGCTCCTCGACCGCTGGCGCGAGACGAACCGACCGGTCGCGCACGTCCGCCACGCCTCGACGGAACCCGACTCGCCGCTGCGTCCGGACGCCCCCGGCTTCGCGTGGAAGCCGGAAACGGCGCCCGCCGGGGGCGAGCCGACCTTCGAGAAGTCGGTCAACGGCGCGTTCCTCGACTCCGGGCTCGACGAGTGGCTCCGCGAGGCCGGGTACGAGTCGCTCGTCGTCTGCGGACTCACCACCGACCACTGCGTCTCGACGACGACGCGCGAGGCCGAGAACCGAGGCTACGACGTGCGCGTGGTCGCCGACGCGACCGCGACGCACGCCCGCGAAGCGCCCGACGGGGAGCGGATCGACCCGGAGACCTCCCACCGCGTCGCGCTCGCGCACCTGAACGGCGAGTTCGCGACGGTCGTCGAGAGCGACGACCTGCTCGCCGACCGCTGAGGAGAACCGCCCGTACGGCCCGTCGGTGACGGCGTCGCGGTCGACCTCGAACGTCGAGGAATTCGGTATTCCGACGGAGCCACCAAGCGCGGGGATCTACCGCGACCCGCACAGCAGAGAACGGAGGGACACCGCGCCGGTCGCGGCCGCTCCGTGCCCCGCACGCGGCCGCCCGGCGCCCGCGAAGGGAAACCTCTTAATGGACTACGCGCGGAGTTCGTGGTATATGAGCAACGGCGATGACGACCCGGCCGACGCCGCGGACGACGGCGAGCCGGCGGAGACGGCCGCTCCGACGCTCCCCGACGACGCGACCGAGGAGTCCCTCACCGAGTACCTCGACGAGATCGCCGACCGCCTCGAGGCCGCCGAGACGGAGGCCGACCTCGACGACGTCGAGGCGCTCTTAGCCGACGCGGAGACCGGTATCGATGAGGCCGACCTCCCCGAGCCGGACGAGGACGATGAGGACGCGGACGACCCGCGCGGCGACCTCGAAGACCGCGTCGCGGAGCTTCGCGACGGCGTGGACGACGCCCGCGGCCCCTACGGGGAGGACGTCGTCGACGCGATCGAATCCGCCGCCGGGACGGTCGAAGACACGGAGTGGACCGACGACGGGCGCGAGGACGTCGCGGCCGCCGTCGAGTCGTTCGTCGACGCGGCCGCCGACGCGATCGACGACGCGCTCGGCGACGCCGACGAGGATCCCGAGGCGCTTCTCGCGGAAGGCGAGGCGGCCGACGCCGCGGCGCCGGCCCCCGTCGATCAGCTCGTCGCGGCGCTCGACGCGGTCGCCGGCGCGGTCACTGACGCCGACCTCGACGCGGACGACGACGCCGACGACATCGCCGCGCTGCTGGACGCGACCGACGAGCTGGAGGCCGGCCTCGACGACGCCGAGGAGTGGGACGACCTCGAAACCCACGAGCAGCTCCGTGCGCAGGGATACTACGACGTGCTCGGCCACTACAAGGACTTCCCCGTCGAGTGGGCGGCGCTGAAGGAACACGAGGCGCGGGGCAACGTCGACATGATCCTGCTCGCGCTCGACTCGCTCCAGTCCGAGTTCATGGAGCGCCACTGCCTGGAGGCGTTCGAGCGGATGGGCAAGCGCGGCAAGACCGAGGCGTCGGTCGAGGAGATCCTCGGCCGCGCCGAGAAGCGCGACCAGCCCGCGATCCGGATCCTCGGGACGATGGCGGCCGAAGAGGCGACCGACACCCTCGTCGAGTACGTCCCCGAGGACTCGAACCCGCAGCTCCAGAAGGTCGTGTTCAAGGCGCTCGGCGAAATCGGCGCGTCCGAGGCGGTCCAGCCGCTCGCGAACCAGCTCGACCCCGACGGCGACACCGACGAGCTCGTCCGCCCCCACGCCGCCCGCGCGCTCGGGCTGATCGGCGACACCCGCGCCGTCGACCCCCTCGCCGACGCGCTCGAGGCGCACCCGTCCGACGACGTCCGCGCGGCCGCCGGCTGGGCGCTCCGCCAGATCGGCACCCGCGAGGCGCTCGAAGCGGTCGCCGAGTACGCCGACGAACACTCCTTCGTCGTCTCGACCGAGGGCGAGAAGGCCCGGGACGCGCTCGACGACGAGGCGGAACCGGCGCCGACCGCCTGACGCGGCCCGCGTGATGCGGACCGCCTGACCCGACCCGCTCCGCCCGCCGTTCGACCGACCCTTTTCACCGATACCGAGGGCACTCCCCTCGTGTCACCCGCTCCGTTCCGTGTCCCGATCCACTCGACCGCGAGCGTCGCCGCCGTCGTCGCGCTCGGACTGCTCGTCTCCGCGGCCGTCGTCCCGGTCGCCGTCGCTGGCGATGCCGGAACCGGCCCGGGAGTCGGCAGACTCGACCCCGGCGGCGCTGCCACCGCACCGTCGAACGAGAGCCCCGAGAACCTGACGCTCGTGTCCACGACGCCGCGGATCGTCGAGCTGTTCCCGAACCCGACGACCGCGGAGAACCGCGGCGAGTACCTCGTCGTCCGGCTCCCCGAGCGCGGGAACTGGTCGCTCGCCGACGGACACCACGAGGCGGAGGTCCCGGCGAACGCCAGTGGCGTCGTCGCCCTCTCGATGGACCCCGCGAACGCGACGCCCCTGCTCGCCGACGAGACCGCGGTCGCCGGCAACGGCGGCACCGGGGACCCGACGCTCCGCGCGCTCGACGACCACTTCCCGCTCGCCGCGTCGGGCGACCGGATCGCGCTCCGCCGGAACGGGACGACGGTCGCCGCGGTCGACTACGACCGCGCGCCCGAGGGACACCGGTGGCGCGCCGACTGGGGGGAGTGGCGACCCCGCGGGTACGAACGCCGGTCGCCGCGTCGGACCGCGAACGCCGCCGTGACGCCGTTCGTTCTCCCCGACAGCCCCGGCCTGCCGGTCGAGCCGCTCCGCGACGCCGAGGACCGCCTGTTCGTCGCCGGCTACACGCTGACCTCGGAGCGGGTCGCCGACGCGCTCGTCGCCGCCGCGGACCGCGGCGTCCGCGTCCGCGTGCTGCTGGAGGGGTCGCCGGTCGGCGGTTTCCCGGCGCGGAGCGCGGAGCTGATCGACCGGTTGACGGCCGCCGGCGTCGAGGTCCGGATCCTCGACGGCGAGGTCGAGCGGTTCCGGTTCCACCACCCGAAGTACGCGGTCGCCGACGACCGCGCGGTCGTCCTCACGGAGAACTGGAAGCGGTCCGGCACGGGCGGGCGGAGCAACCGCGGCTGGGGCGTCGTCGTCGGAAGCGACGACACCGTGGACGCGGGCGGTCCCGGGACCGAGCGCGACGCGCTCGTCGCGGAGGACCTCGCCGCGCTGTTCGCCGCGGACTTCCGGGCGCGGGACGCGCGCTCGTGGCGCGCCTTCCGCGCCGACACCGAGTTCCACGGCGGCGGGCGCGTGAACGGCTCGTACCCGACGCGGTTCGACGCGCCCGCGAAGCCCGCCACGGCGAACGTGACCGTCCTGACCGCGCCGGGGAACGCCGCCGACCGGATCGTCGCGCGGATCGACGCCGCGGACGAGCGGGTGCTCGCGGTCGTGCCGCGGGTCGGCGGTCCCGACGATCGGATCGTCCGCGCGCTCCGACGCGCGGCCGACCGCGGGGTCGACGTCCACCTGCTGCTCTCGGACGCGTGGTACGACCGGGAGGCGAACCGGAACCTCTCCGAGTCGCTCAGGGACGAGCCGATCGCCGTCGACCTCGCCGAGCCGCGCGGCCGGTTCGAGAAGGTCCACGCGAAGGGGCTGGTCGTCGACGACACGGCGCTCGTCGGCAGCCTCAACTGGAATCCGAGCGCGGAGACGAACAACCGCGAGGTGGTGCTCGCGGTCGAGAACGAGTCGGTCGCCGACTTCTACGCTCGCGCGTACGCGGCCGACTGGCGGGGCGGCGGAATCCAGCTTCCGATCGCCTTCGTCGCCGGGTTCGGCGTCGCGCTCGCGGGAGCCGGCGCCGTCGCTCGACGGGAGCTCGCGTTCGGCTGAGAAACGAGGTCGGTGCGAACGGCCGCGGCGGTCGGCTCAGTCGTCGAGCGCGATCGTCGACGAGAGCGCCTCGTCGATCTCCGCCCCCGCCATCTTCTCGACCAGCGTCTCGATCACTTCGCTGCGGCGGCGCTTCACGAACTTGATCGAGCCGACGACGAGGTGGCCGCCCCCGGAGACGCCGGCCTCGGGGAGTTCCTCGTTCAGCTCGGTCACCATGTTCGGGATGTCGAGCCGGACGCCGTCGGACCGGAGGACGCAGAAGTCGGGGCCGTAGCCGATGGTGATGACGGGGTCGCCGGTCTCTTTCACTCTCGTGTCGTGGAGCTCGCCGGTCGTCTTGCCCGGCGCGGGGTAGGTGAATCGGTGCGCGTACTCGTCTAAGTCGATCCGGTAGAGGTGCGCGCCGGAGGCGAGCCGCTCGTGGTCGACGTGGTCCTCGACGGCGTCGAGCTGGCGCTCCACGTCGCGCTCGGCGCGCTCCGAGAGGAACTCGACGAGCTCCTCATGGCGCGCCTCGTCGTCGCAACCGACGTTGAGCGCGTCGTTGACCAGGGTCTTCCCCTCGGAGTAGCGGAGCCAGTGGGCGGCGTAGTCGAGCGCCTCGCCGATGTCGAGGAGGTCGGACTCGTCGTACCCCGCGCCCTCGGCGAGCGCGACGTAGTCGTCCATCGCCTCCGCCTTCGAGCGGTCGGAGAGGCCGGCAACCGCTGGCACGTGTTCGAGCTCCTCGGTGAGCGACGGGTCGACGAGCCGGGCGAGCTCGACGCACATCATCCCAGTGGTGACCCGGTAGTCCTCGCCGTGGAGGTAGGGGTTCACGTGGGCGTCGAGCAGCGGCCCGACCGCCTCGGGGTCGGGGTGGTGGTGATCGACGGCCGCGATGGGGATGTCGTAGTGCGCGAGGTTCTCGTAGGCCGGCACGTCCTCCTCTGTCGACCCGTTGTCGAGCATGAGGAGGAAGGGGAGCTTCTGCCCGTGGCGCGCGCGGCCCTCCAAGGCGAAATTGAGGTCGCGGGTGACGTCCTCCATCTCGTAGTAGGGCGCCTTGCTCGGGAGCCGCTTGAACAGGTGTCGGGCGGCGTCGGGGTCGCCGTGGACCTCCTCGATCAGGTTCTCAACGGCGAGCTGTACCGGGATCGCGGCGCACATCCCGTCGCCGTCGGCGTGGTGTCGGACACGGATCGGGCGGCCGGCGAGGACCGTCCGGCGGAGCAACCGCGCGAGCTCGCGGAGGTCCTCGTGGATCGGCTCGAACGCCTCCCAGTCGACGAGCGGCTCGACGTCGGCCGGCTCGGCGCGCTCGTCGAGGGCCGCCTCGAAGCGCTCGCGGGCTTCGGCGGCGCGCTCGTCGGGGAGCCGCGTCAGCGAGTCGACCTCCAACTGGAGCGCGTTCTCGCGGCTCTCGATCGCCCCCGAGACGTGGACCATGTCGCCGACCTCGACCTCGGGGTACGCCCGGACCCCGGCGGACTCGAAGGCGGCACAGGAGAGGACGCCGGAGGCGTCCGCGACGGCGAAGACGGTGGGACCCCCCGTCTGTTTCGCCTGAACGACCTCGCCCTCGACGGTCACCTCGTCGCCCGGCGTGAGGCCCCGGACCCGAGAGACCGTCGGCTCGTGGGCGACCGTCTCGGTGCGGTAGTCGTCGGGGTCGACGTCGTCGAACGCCACGTCGCCGTTCTCCTTGACCTCGGTGAGCCGGACGATCAGCCGGTCGCCGACCGCGTAGTCGCCGTCGAGGTTCGACTCGTGGACCAGCCCGCTCACGGCGTCGGAGAGGTCGACGAACACGCCGTAGTCGACGACGCCGTTGACTTCGGCGTGGTACAGCTCGTCGACTGCGGCGTCTTCGAGGGTACAGTCCGGCGCCAGATCGTAGACGGTCGGCCGGTCGTCGGCCGCCCCCTCCGCCGCGTCGGCGTCGGGTTCGGGGCTCGAATCGCCCCGCGTGCCGGAATCCCCGGCGAAGTTTTCGCTCATGGGCAGCCTTCGGGAACGGCCGGTGTTAAGCCTGTTCTCTCGGGGCTCGGGCCGGGAGTCCGCGTCGCGTTCCGCGGTCCGGAACCCCTATGAGGCGACGGCGACTTATCCCGCTTATGCGACTGTTCCGCTCGGACGAGCTCCTCGGCATCGCCCGAGAGACCCTGGATTTCGTCCTCGAGGCGAGCGAGGAGACGCACCCCAACGAGTACATGGGGTTCCTCCGCGCGGACGACGCCCGGAAGCTCGATCTCGACCGGGACGGACAGGTGATCACCGACGTGCTCGTCATCCCGGGCACGGAGTCGAGCCCGACGAGCGCCAGCGTCCGGACACACATGAAGCCGAACGACATGCGCGCGGTCGGGTCGGTCCACTCCCACCCCAACGGCGCGCTGCGGCCGAGCGACGCCGACCTCGCGACCTTCGGGCAGGGGAAAGTACACATCATCGTCGGCGCCCCCTACGGCTGGGGCGACTGGAAGGCGTTCGACAACGAGGGGCGACAGACCACCCTCGACGTCCTCGACGTGGAGGTGCCCGACGAGCACTTCTTCGATTTCACCCAGGAGGACATCGACCGGGAGCTCGACGAGCGCGACCGCGGCGGCTTCCTCTCGTGGTTCCGATGACGCGGGTCGTCGCGCAGGGGACGTTCGACCTGCTCCACCCCGGCCACGTCCACTACCTGGAGGACGCCGCGGCCCGCGGCGACGAGCTCCACGCCATCGTCGCCCGCCGGACCAACGTCACGCACAAGCCCGCACCGGTGCTGTGCGCCCGCCAACGGCGCGACATGGTCGCGGCGCTCGACGCGGTCGACGAGGCGCACCTCGGCGATCCGGGGGACGTGTTCGTCCCCATCGAGCGGCTCGATCCCGACGTGATCGTGTTGGGGTTCGACCAGCACCACGACGAGGCCGACATCGCCGACGCGCTCGCGGACCGGGGTATCGACTGCCGGGTCGAGCGCGCGTCCGGCCGCGAGCCGAAGTACGAGGACGAACTGCTCTCCAGCGGCGACATCGTCGACCGGATCCTCCGAGAGCGCGGCGGCGAGGCGGACGCGGACCGGGACTGAGCGCTGACGGACGCCGTCCGCTCGGGTCCGCGTTTTCGCCCGCCGCTCGCCGCCGTTTTGTCGAAGCGCGGAACATATATGGGTCCGATTCGTAATTCACGCCACGTGACGCTCCCAGACAGATTCCCCGCGGTGTTGGCCGCGGCCGCGATGGGCGTGTACCTGCTCGTCGTCGTCGGCGCCACCACCTCGCTCACCGAGGCGGCGACCGCCTGCGGCGCCTGGCCGGCCTGCGGGAACGGCGCCGCCCTCCCGACGGCGACCGAGGGGTGGATCGCCCTCGGCCACCGCGCCCTCGCCGCCGTCGTCGGTCTCCTCGTCGCGCTCTCCGCCGCGCTCGCGTGGCGGGACGGCGCCGACCGCCGGGTCAGGGTCGCGCTCGCCGTCGCGCTCGTCGTCTATCCCGCGCAGGCCGGCGTCGGCGCGCTCGTCGCGCTCGGCGACCTCCCGGCCGCGCTCGGCTCCGCGCACCTCCTGATCGGTATCGGAATCTTCGGGGCCGTCCTCGCCGCGCTCGCCTGGTGGCTGGAGGCCGAGACGGGCGACCCGGACGACGCGCCCGACGAGTTCGAACCCGGGACCGACGACCTGCCGCCGGTCGAGGAGGCCCCGGAACCGGACATCCCGTCGGCGGCGCTCCCGCGGCTGAAGGCGACCGCGACCGCGTACTTCCGGCTGATGAAGCCGCGGCTGATGTGGCTGCTCTGCCTCGTCGCCGCGGCCGCGATGGCGCTGGCGGGCGGCTCCGGTTTCACGCCGCCCGTCGTGGCGGCGACGCTCGCCGGCGGTGCGCTCTCGATCGGCGCCTCCGGGACGTTCAACCACGTCCTCGAACGCGACGTGGACAAGCGGATGCAACGCACCAGCGACCGCCCGCTCGCGACGGACCTCGTGCCCGTTCCGCACGCCCTCGCGTTCGGCGGTCTGCTGACGCTCGTCTCGCTCGGCCTGTTCTGGACGGTGAACTCCTTGACGGCCGCGCTCGGGCTCGTCGCGATACTGTTCTACAGCGTCGTCTACACGCTCGTCCTCAAACCGAACACGGTCCAAAACACCGTCATCGGCGGCGCGGCCGGCGCGCTGCCGGCGCTCATCGGGTGGGCCGCAGTCACGGGCGAGGTCGGCGGCGGCGGGGTGCTGCTCGCCGCGGTCATCTTCCTGTGGACGCCCGCACACTTCTACAACCTCGCGCTGGCGTACAAGGACGACTACGAGCGCGGCGGCTTCCCGATGATGCCCGTCGTCCGCGGGGAGACCGCGACGCGTCGGCACATCCTCTGGTACCTCGGCGCGACGCTGGTCGCCGCGGTCGCGCTCGCCGCGGCCGCCGACCCGCTCGGCGCGCTGTACGCGGTCGTCGGCGTCGGCGTCGGCGGGGTCTTCCTCTGGATGGTCGTCCGGCTCCACTACGAGCAGACCGAGGGGGCCGCCTTCCGCGCGTTCCACGCCTCGAACGCCTACCTCGGCCTGTTGCTGTTCGCCGTCGTCTTCGACGCGCTGGTGGTCTGACACGGTCGATATCGTCGCGAGCGCGCCGCGACCGACCGGGACCTGTCCCTTTAATCCCGTTCGTGTCCTACGCTGTGCCATGACACGCGTTGAAGTCGAGTACTGCGTCCCCTGTGGCATGTTGAACCGCGCCCGAGACGTCTCCGAGGCGATCCTCAAGCAGTTCGGCGAGAGCGTCGACGAGGTCGCTCTGGTGACCGGCGACGACGGCGTGTTCGTCGTCCGCGCCGACGGCGAGGTCGTCTTCGACAAGACCGAAGACGAGTACGACGTCGACGCCATCGTCCGCGCGGTCAAGCCGCACGTCGGCGCGACGGCGTAGTCACTCGGCTGTTCTCAGCCTGGAGACGCCCGAGGAGGACTCTTCGACGGGTTACATTGATCACTGTTCTCACGCCGCAAGCTAATTACGACTCGCCGACAAATCTCGGTGACGATGTCGGACTCATCGGAGCGGACCCGGACCGAGGCGGTCGCCCCCGGCGATCCGGCGGTCGACGCCGCCGCCGAGAACCGGTCGCGGCTCGCGCGGACGTGGTACCGGTCGCGGTTCGGCGTCGGCGTCATCGCCGCCGACGTGCTCCTCACCGTCGGCCTCGCCGCCGGGGCGCTGCTGGTGACCGACGGCCCGTTCCCCGGGTTCGCCGGCCTCGGTTCCGGAGTCGTTCCGCCGTTCGTCCCCCTGTTCAGCCTGCTCGGCGCCCTGGGGTTCGTGTTCACCGCCCTCGTCGAGCGGTTCGACGCCTCCGTCGGCACGCTCGTCCGGTACAACCTCCGGCTGCCGGCCGCCCTGCCGCTCGGCGTCGGGGTGTACCTGCTCTCCGACATCCTTCTCGGCGGGACGACCGGCGACGCGCCCCTCGTCGCCGGCGTCGTCTTCCTCTCGGGACTGTACGTGAACCTCGCGTACAAGCGCCTGGGGGCGTTGGCGCGCCGCCTCCTCCCCGCAAGCGCCGATCGGAGCGCGGGCTCGGGAGACGGGGAGAGCTGACCCCAGCCACGCCGGACTCAGTCGGGGTCGAACACCGCACGCGCGGAGTTGGTCACGACGAGGATGCTGCTCGACGCCATCGCGAGCGCGGCCAGCAGCGGGTTGAGGACGCCGGATAACGCCAACGGGATCGCGACCGCGTTGTAGACGAACGCCCAGCCGAGGTTCTGTTTCAGCCGTCGGTTCGTCCCGCGCGTGACGGCGAACAGTTCGGGGACCGCCGAGAGCCGGTCCTCCAGGAGGACGGCGTCGGCCGCGTCCGCGGCGAGGTCGGTGCCGGAGGCGATCGAGACCCCGAGGTCGGCCGCGGCGAGCGCCGGCGCGTCGTTGCTCCCGTCGCCGACCATCGCGACCGAGCCGTCGGTGCCGAGCCGCCGGACCGTCTCGGCCTTCGCCTCCGGCGGCACCTCGGCGAACACCTCGTCGATCGCGGGGTGCTCCGCGAACCGCCTCGCGGCCGCGGGCGCGTCGCCGGTGAGCACCACCACCCGACGGCCGTCCGCGTCGAGGTCGGCGACCACCGACTCCCACCCGTCGCGCACCTCGTCGCCGACCGTCAGGACGCCGCGGCCGCGACCCTCCCAGCCGACGTAGACGGGCACGTTCCCGCGGTCGCGGGCGGTCGCTCCCGCCTCGCGGAGCGCGTCCGGTATCGGCCAGCCGCGCTCGTCGAACAGGCCGGGGTGGCCGACGACGACCTCGTCGCCGTCGACGCGCCCCGCGACCCCGCGGTCGAAGACGTCCACGTCCGTCGCTGACGGGCCGCTCGGGGCGGGCGCGTCGTCGGTCTCGCCGACGCCGTCGGCGGTCGAGTCCGCCGCGGTCGCCGCGCCGCCGTCGGTCGCCGGCCGCTCAACCGTTCGCCCCTCCGAGTCCCCCAGCACTCCGGAGACGATCGCCTCGGCGACCGGGTGGACCGAGGCGCGCTCGACGGCGGCGGCGCGGTCTCGCAGGCGGTCGACCGGCGTCCCCGCCGCGGCCGTCGCGTCGAGCAGCCGCATCTCGCCGTCGGTGAGCGTCCCGGTCTTGTCGAGGACGACGGTGTCGACGTCGCTCGCCGACTCGAAGACGGCGTCGGAGACGACGACGATGCCGCCGTTCGCGGCGTCGCGGATCCCGGCGGCGACCGCGAGCGGCGTCGCCAGGCCGAGCGCACACGGACACGAGACGATGAGCACCGTCAGCCCGACGAGCGCGGCCTCGATCGGCGCCGACCCGAGCGCCAGCGTCGCGGCGGCGCCGACGGTCGCGACCGCGACGACGAGGGGGACGAACACCGTCGCCAAGCGGTCGACGAGCCGCTGGACGCCGGACCGCGAGCTCTGGATCTCCCACAGCAGCCGCACGAGGGTGTCGAGGGTGTTCGCCGCGTCCTCGCCGACCTTGACGACGACCGGCGAGTCGGTGACGACGGTCCCGCCCCGGACCGCGTCGCCCTCGCGTTTCGTGGCGGGGAGGGACTCGCCGGTGACGAGCGCCTCGTCGACAGCGGCCGTTCCCTCGGCGACGGTCCCGTCGAAGGGCACGCGCTCGCCGGGGCGCACGAGCAGCCGGTCGCCGGGGTCGACCGCGTCGGCGGCGACGGTCTCGCCCGCCTCGGTCCGCACCGTCCGGTCCTCGGTCGTCGTCAGGTCGGCGAGCATGCCGGTCGCCCGCCGCTTGATGATCGACTCGTAGTGGTTGCCGGCGGTGACGACCAGGATGACGGCGATGGTCACGTCGAAGTAGAGGTCGGTCCGGCCGACGAACAGCGCGAGCGTGCTGTAGACGTACGAGCTCGCGGCCGCGAGCGACACCAACAGGTCCATGTTCGGCTGCCGGGCCCGGAGGCTCACGTACGCGCCCCGCAGGATCGGGTAGCCGGTGTAAAACAGGACGATGGAGGCGAACACCCAGATCTGCGCGAACAGGTACGTCCCGGAGACGCCGCCTAAGTCGAGTATCGGCTCGTACCCGAAGTAGGTCGGATACAGGAAGAGGACGTACCACAGCATCGCCATCATGCCGAAGAACCCGCCGCCGATCAGGAATCGCACGACCGCGTCGTCGTCCTCCGCGTCCGGGTCCGCGCGGTCGCTCGCCGAGTAGCCCGCGACCGAGAGCCGCCCGGGAAGCTCCTCGGCGCTCACGGCGTCGGGGTCGTAGTCGACCCGGATCGTGTCCGTGGCGTAGCTCGCCTCGGCGGCCGCGACCCCCTCCTGCTCGCCGGCCGTCATCTCGAGGAACGACTCGCAGGTGGCGCAGTGCATCCCGTCGACGTGGAGGAACGTCGTCTCGCCGTCGAACTCGTCGCCCGGCGTCGCGTCCGGCCGCTGCTCGTCGAGGTCGTCGAGGTCCTCAACGTCGTCCAGCGACCGCGCGACCGTCAGACAGCCCCGGCAGCAGAACTCGCCGTCGACGTCGGGCGCGGTGTGCGGGTCGTCCCCAGTCGGGAGGTCACAGAGCGTACAGCCTGTCATTGGTGGTCCGTTCGCGGTCGGTGGGGCGGTCCGCGGACCGGGGGCGGCGGGTCCCGCGGTTCGTGATCGATTACGCGTGCTCGGAGTCGGCCGAGTCGCCGGCGAACCCCGGGAGGGCCCCGCCGGTCGCGATCCGGAGGCTCCCCCAGATGAGCAGGACGTTCACCAGCGTCACCGCCACGACGAACTCCGCCCGATCGGCGATGAACACCATCGCGGGGACGAGTCCGCCGAGGACGAGGAGTACGGCCTGTTGGATCGAGAAGTCCATGCCGTAACCATGCGCTCGCCGGAAATATATAACACCCGTGTTTTCAGGGTGCGAGAACGGGTAGATCTTATATGGCTCTCTACTGTCAAAGTCGCCTATGGGCCAAAGTGAGGCAGCAAACGCTCCGACTGACGATGTCGGCGGCGAGGGAGAGGATTTCGACCCGATCGGCACGCTCACGCTCATCGGAATTTACTTCGCAATCTTGGTACTCGCGTGGGTGTACATCTACTTCGTAGAGTTCCTCGGCCGGGACCTCGTCGTGGTGGGGTGATCACACGTGCACATTCACGCCTACGAGAAGCTCTGGCTCGCGCTGTCGATCGTCCTGATTCTCGCGCTCATCGGCACCGTGACCTACGGCGCGGTCGGTCCCGGCGTGGCGATGGTCGCCGACTCGCAGTCGACGGTCGACGCCGCGGCGCTCGACGAGGACGAGCGGTTCTCCGAGCCCCGCGTCGAGCAGGTGGGCGAAAACGAGTACGAGGCGTACATCGTCGCCTACCAGTTCGGCTTCGAACCGTCTCCGATCGTCGTGCCGGCGAACAGCACCGTGACGTTACACGTCACCTCTCGCGACGTGATACACGGCTTCGAGGTCGTCGGCACGAGTGCGAACACGATGGCCGTCCCCGGCGAGGTCTCGGAGATCACGGTCGAGACCGAGGAGCCGACGGAGTACGGGCTCGTCTGTAACGAGTACTGCGGCGCCGGTCACCACGTCATGGAAGGAAAGATCAACGTCGTGAGCCAGTCGGAGTTCGAGAGCCGCGGAGGTGACTCAGAATGAGCACCGCCATCGAGTCCGAACAGACGTTCGTCGACAAGTTCCCGGACGAGGCGAGGGTCGTCCGCGCGGCCTTCCTGAGCTCCTTCTTCGCCCTGTTGCTCGGCGCGATCTTCGGGATCATCCAGACGCTCCACCGGACCGACGTCGCGCGGATCATCCCCTCGACCGACTACTACACCGTCCTCACCGCGCACGGCGTGTTCATGGTGATCAGCTTCACGATATTCTTCCTCGTCGGGCTGTTCACCTGGGCGCTGACGCGCAGTCTGGACCGGCCGCTCCTGAACATCAAGATCACGTGGACGTGGTACGGGCTGATGGCGACCGGCATGACGCTCACGGGGATCTCGATCCTCGCCGGGTTCGTCGATTCCATCGACATGAGCGCGGACGTGCTGTACACGTTCTACGCGCCGCTTCAGGCGCACCCGCTGTTCTACGCCGGGCTCACCGTGTTCATCGTCGGGACGTGGATCGCGGGCGCCGACTGGTTCCGGACGTTCCTCGCGTGGCGGCGCGAGCACCCCGACGAGCGGATCCCGCTCCAGACGTTCATGGTGCTGACGACGATGACGATGTGGTACATCGCCTCGTCCGCCGTCGCCGCCTCCGTCCTGCTGTTCCTGCTCCCGTGGTCGCTCGGCTTCATCGACCAGGTGAACCCGACGCTCACCCGGACGCTGTTCTGGTTCTTCGGCCACCCGGTCGTCTACTTCTGGCTCATGCCGGCGTACATGCTCTGGTACACCGTCCTGCCGAAGATCGCCGGCGGCCGCCTCTTCAGCGACCCGCTGGCCCGGGTCGTGTTCGTGCTGTTCGTCCTCCTCTCGACGCCGGTCGGGATCCACCACCAGTACCTCGACCCGGGGATCGCCGAGGGGTTCAAGTTCATCTCGATGACGAACACGATGTTCCTGCTGTTGCCCAGCCTGCTCACCGCGTTCACGGTCGTCGCGAGCGTCGAGTACGGCGCCCGTCAGCGCGGCGGCACCGGGCTGTTAGGCTGGCTCACGAACCTCCCGTGGCGCAAGCCGGAGTTCACCGGCATGATGCTTGCCGGCCTGATGTTCGCGGCCGGCGGCTTCTCGGGCATGGTCAACGCCGGGATGAACATCAACTACCTCATCCACAACACGCTGTGGGTGCCGGGTCACTTCCACCTCACCGTCGGGACCGCGGTCGCGCTGACGATGATGGCCGGGACCTACTGGATCTGGCCGCAGATCAGCAACAAGCCGATCTACAGCAGCCAGATCGGGCTGTTCCAGGTCGTCCTCTGGTTCATCGGCATGGCGCTGATGTCGAACGCGATGCACGCGCAGGGGCTCCTCGGCGTCCCGCGACGCACCGCCGAGCCGGAGTACTCCGGCTTCGACTACCCGACGATGTTCGGCGGCTTCGAGGAGCTCAACATCCAGATCGCGATCGGCGGGACCCTGCTCTTCGTCTCGACGATCCTCTTCCTCGGGAACCTCGTGTTGACGATGGGGAACCCGAAGGTGTCCGGGCTCGCGGAGCCGCTCCCCAGTCCGGTCTCCGGCGCGGAGGACGCGCCGCAGGTGCTCGATAACCTCCGCCTGTGGGTCGGCATCGCGCTCACGCTCGTCGTCCTCGCGTACGCGCTGCCGATCGCGGCGATCATCAACCGCGGCGGACTGCTCGGACCGGGCGTCGGCACCTATCCGGTGTGGCTCGCGCCGCTGTTCGACGCGCTGGCGGACGCGGCCGCCCCGCTGTTCGGCGCCGTCGCCGACCTCTCGGCCTCGCTCATTGAGGTGGTCCGATGAGCGTCGACATCTCTCGCGGCGGGCTGCTCGTGACGCTCGCGATCTTCGGCGTGATCGTCTACGAGCTCCGGACCGTGCTCGACTTCGTCGGTGTCGAGCTGCCGATCATCCCGTACATGGGGGCCGTCTTCGTCCTCGCCGGGGCCTCCGTCTGGTACGTCACGCTGAAGGGCGGGTGGCGGACCGAGGCCGAGCCCGACGAACCGGCGTAGCGACGCCGGTCATTCCCGCCGACGCGCCCTCGCGCTCTTCTCTCCGACGTCGACCGCGTCGACGGAAGCAGTTATCACCGTCGACGCCCAATAATGCGTATGGAATCCAATACTGCCTCGAACGCCTCCGAGGCGCCCTCCTCCGGATCGTCCGGCACCGACCGGCCCGTTTCGCTCGCGGACGAGGACGCTCTCGACGCCTTCGTCGCCGACGCGGACGCCGCGCTCGTGGAGTTTTACACCGACGGCTGCGGCATCTGTGCCAGCATGGAGCCGGTGATCGGGAACGTGGCCCGCGGCGCCGAGGCCGACTTGGCGGTCGGCCTGGTGAATCCCCGCGATGACCCGCCGCTGGTCGAGCGGTTCGACGTGCGGAGCGTCCCGCTGTTCGTCCTCTTCGTCGACGGCGAGCCGGTCGCGCGGCGCGCCGACGGGTTCATTTCGGGCGACGACCTGACGGCGTGGGTCGACGAGCACGCGGCCTGACCGAGGCTGATGTGTCGGTCCGGACTCGTTCCGGGGGTCGCCGACGGACACCACTGAAGCCCCAGTCGCGAGCCGGGCGCACGCTCGTTGCGTTCCTCGCTCAGTCGCTCCACTCTGTCGCTGTGGTACGTACACCGCCTTTGCCCGCCTCACGACTGCCCCTTAGAGTGCCACCCCGTACCGCTCGGCCCCGCACCTCACACCTCCCCAGCCTCGGCGGACGCACCGGCGCGGGCGCCGCCGCGCCGGCCCGCCGCCTCCCTCGCGCGTGCTGGCTTCGCGGCCGCCGCTGACGGCCGCTCGCAGGTGCGCGCCACCGCACTTTCCGTACTCACTCGTCGTTTGGCTCTCACCCATTTATAAACGATCGCGCTCGACGGAACCCTTTTGAGCCGGAGCGGCGTACTGTGCGCCAGTATGGGACTGGGCTCGGACATGTACCGACAGCAGATCCTCGACCACTACAAGAACCCGCGAAACTACGGGGAACTCGAGGATCCGGACTTCACGCACGTCGGCGAGAACCCCTCCTGTGGCGACACGATCCGGATGGACGTGGACCTCGACGACGAGGAGCAGACGATCGAGGCGGTGCGGTTCACGGGCGACGGGTGCGCCATCTCGATGGCCTCCGCGAGCATGCTCTCGGAGCGGCTCCACGGGATGAACGTCGACGAACTCGACGGGCTCGACACCGACGACGTCACCGAGATGCTCGGCGTCGACATCTCGCCGATGCGCGTGAAGTGCGCGGTGCTGGGGCGACAGGTCGCGCAGGACGGCGCGAAGATCCACCGCGGCGAGCTCGACCCCGACGACCGGACGGTCACCGAGGAGTGAGCCCGCGGGCCGACGGCGCCCGTCGGCTCCCGCCACGGCTCGTCCCGAGCCCACCGGACTTTTGCCCGCGAACCACGTTCGTCAGCCCATGAGCGACGACTTCGACAAGGAGGCGGAACGCGAGAAGCTCCGCGAGAAGTTCGCGGACGACGAGCAGAAGCGCGAGCACACCCAGCGGATGTCCGAGCTCCTCCTGAAGGGCGCGACGATGACGAACCGCCACTGCGAGGAGTGCGGCGACCCCATCTTCCGTCACGACGGTCGCGAGTTCTGTCCCACCTGCGGGAACGAGGCCGGCGGCGCGGCGGGGGCGAACGAGGCGACCGGGACCGCGGCGGAGCCGGACGCGGCGGGAGGCACCGAGGCGACGGGAGCCCCGCCGGACGTGGACGCCGGCGCGGCGGACGGCGTCGCCGAGAACGGCTCGGTGGGTGCCGACTCCGGTGTGACCGATTCCGCCACGACCGAGTCCGGTGCGACCGAGAGCGCGGGGCCGCGGCCCTCCCGCTCGGCTGCCGTGCAGTCACAGGGATCGGCGCCGCCGCAGGGGTCAGCGCCGCCGCAGCAGTCCGACTCCCAGCGGCCCGAGCCGCGGCGGCCCGACTCCCGACCGCCCGAGTCCGGGCGACCCACCCCGCCTCAGTTGACGGACGACGCCGAGGGCGTCGGCGCCGCCCGCGCGTCGCTGACCCGGACGCTGACGCGGTTCGCCCGTGCCGCCGAGGAGACGGACGACCCGCGGCGCGCCCGCGACCACCTCGAAGCGGCCCGCGAGGCGGCCGAGGCGCTGGCGGCGCTGGACTGACGCTACTTATAGACACGTCTCCGTGTCGCGGCCGCGGTCGAGGTCTCGGCTGTCGGTTAACAACCTGATCCCGGTAGATCGGCGGCGAGCCCCACCAGAGTCTCGGCCGACCGTTTATGAGTAATCGACTGCGGATCGCCGGCAATCACCGCCAAAGCCCCGCGACCGCGCCTCACGCCTCCCCAACCTCGCGGCTCCCTCCGCTTCGCTCCGGTCGCCGCGTCCCTCGCGCGTGCTGTCTCGCGGCCGCCGGTGGCGGCCGCTCGCAGGCACGCGCCACCGCAGTTTCGATTATCAAATAGCCTGCGCTACCGCCCGCTCTCGACGGCGACGCGCATGTCCGCCGCCAGCCGCTCGGCGCGGTCGGCGTCGGCGGACTCGGCGTAGATCCGGATCTTCGGCTCGGTGCCCGAGGGGCGGACCAGCACCCACGCGTCGCCGTAGTCGAGCCGATAGCCGTCCGTCGTGTTCGGCTCCGCGTCGGCGGTCTCGACGTAGGCGCGGGCGGCCGAGAGCATCTCGTCGCGCTCGTCGTCGTCCGCGTACTCGACGTTCTCCCGCACGAAGTGGTAGTCGGTGTACGGCGCGACGACCTCGCTGACGGGCGCGCCGTCCGCGGCCGCGAGCAGTTCGAGGAAGCGCGCGCCGATGTACGCCCCGTCCCGCGAGAGCCGGTACGGCGGGAAGAACAGCCCGCCGTTCCCCTCGCCCGCGATGGGGACGTTGACCCCCTCGTCGTGGAGGTCGCGCGTCCGGGTGATGATGTTCGTCGCGCCGATGGGCGTCAGTTCGAGGTCGGCGTCGTTGGCGGCGCAGACGTCGACGAGCCGCTGGGAGACGTTGACCGCGCTAACGACTGCGTCGCCCGGTTCGAGACAGGCGTCCGCCAGCGCCGCGAAGGAGGTGTCGCCGTCGACGAACCGCCCCCGCTCGTCGACGAAGACGGCACGGTCTGCGTCGCCGTCGTGCGCGATCCCCACGTCGGCGTCGGAGGTCGCGACCAGCCGCGAGAGGTCCGCGAGGTTCTCGGGGACCGGCTCGGAGTCGCGGCCGGGGAAGTGGCCGTCCGGCGTCGCGTTCACCGTCAACACCTCGCAGCCGAGTTCGCGGTAGATCCGGGGGGACGCGACCGAGGCCGCGCCGTGACCGGGGTCGACCGCGACCGTGAGGTCGGCGTCCGCGACCGCCTCGCGGTCGACCGCGGCGGTCAGTTGGTCGGCGTAGTCGTCGACGGCGCCATCGATCGGCGTCGTCGCGCCGGCCGACCGCCAGTCGGCGTGGTCGTACTCGTCGTCGAGGACGCGCCGCTCGATGCGCTCTAACACGTCGACGGAGAGCTCGACGCCGTCGGCGCCCACCAGCTTGATGCCGTTGAACTCCGGCGGGTTGTGCGAGGCGGTGACGAGGACCGCGGGGACCCCGTCGGCCTCGCAGTAGTTCCCGACCGCGGGCGTGGGCACGACGCCGAGGCGGTCGACGTCGCAGCCGACCGCGGCGAGGCCGCTCGCGGCCGCGTTCGCGAACAGCTCGCCGGTGGTCCGCGTGTCGCGCGCGACGGCGACGCGGTCGGCGTCCCACACCGTTCCGGCCGCCTTCGCGATGTCGAGGACGAGCGCGGGCGTGAGGTACCGCAGCGCGACCCCGCGGATGCCACTCGATCCGAACAGCTCCATGCGGGGCCATCCGCCGGCCGAGGGGAAAGCGGTTCCGAACCGCTCGGCCGGTCGCGTGTCGCTCGACCGACATCCGCGGTCGTTCCCGCGACGACGCGTGCGGTTCATGCCGGTGGCGTTCGTTCGACCCGTATGGACCACACGCGACGCGACGCGCTCGCCGGGAGCGCGCTCGCCCTGTCCGTCGCGACGGCGGGCTGTCTCGACTTCGCGGCGGGCGACGGACCGCAGGGCCCGGAGGGAACGCCGGCGACGCTGACCTGCGACGACGACGGGTTCGTCCGCCTCGGTCAGCCGTTCGAGGCGTCGGTCACCGAGACCCTCGTCGAGACGGACGAGACGACCGTTGAGCTCTCCACGGAGGGAGCGACCGAGACGTACGGCCAGTCGCTCCGGCTCGTCCTCCGGAACACCGGCGACGCTCCCGCCGCCACGCTCGGCGAATCCGCCTACTCGCTCCAGCGCGAGACGGGGGAGGGGTGGCTCGACATCCGCGGCTCCACCTCGGGCGAGGCGGTCGAACTCCCCCGGACCGAGGCGTCGCTCGACACGAGTTCGGCGTACTCCTGGGACATCACGTTGACCGAGTCGGCGATCGCCGACGCGGTCGACGGCGTCGACTTGGAGGTCTGCCCGCCGCTGGGCGACGGCACCTACCGGTTCGTCTACTGGGGGCTCGTCGACGCGCCCCCGATCGGCGCGGAGTTCGAACTGGTGGGGTGAGGCCGGTTCGACGCGAGCCGCGGAGATCTCGGGCCACGGTGCGGCTCCCGGCTCAGAAGGGCTCCCAGTCCGACGGCTGGCCGACCCGGCCACGGACGCGGAACTCCCGCGCGTCGTCGTCGACGCGGGTCTCGACGACGACCTCGAACGGCTCGTGGAGGGTGTGAACGACCTGTTCGTCGTGGGCGGTCGAGCCGACGACCCCGACGAACGGCCACCCCTCGCCGGAGGTCTGCGAGGTCATTACCCGGGTGAACCGGTAGATACGCTCTGGCTCCCAGTACATCAACAGCTGGGACAGCGAGTAGACGCCGACTGCGCGGTCGCGGCCCACGGAGGACTCGACGATGTCGGTGAACTTGATCCCGATGTCGGTGAGGTTGCCGGCGCTGGCGACGTACTTCGTCGCCGGCGTGTCCTCGCGCTTGTCGCCCTGCTCGTGGGTGACGCAGTCGATGACGACCACGTCGTCGCCGTCCGCCCCCGTCAGCTCCTCGTAGTCCTCGCGGACCTTCTCCGCGGTCCGTCCCGTCGAGATCACGACCGGGCCCGTGGACCACCCCGCGAGCAGCCGGTTGAACAGGTCGTACTTCCCGCTCATCGGCGGACCGCTGATGAGGACGCTGTCGGCACCGCGGACAGCGTCGGGAAGCACAGTCATTTTGTGGACGTGAGAGTGTGTCGGGTAAAACCCTTCCGAGGGATCACTTTCGAAGCATGGAGGGGAGGTCGAGCGACGAGGGCGGGCCCTCCCGCGGCCCGTCGGTGAGTGTCAGTTCACGTATCGCCCCCGGGAGCGCGGCCGGCACCGGAGACTCGCGCGGTGCGCCGGCGCCGTCGACGAGCGACGACCAGACAGCCTCGTCCTCCGGGTCGTCCCGCTCCGCTTTCGCCTCCAGCGCCTTCGTTCGCCCCTCGTCGTACGCCAGTTCGACGATGCTCCGGTCGTAGCTCCCCGAGAACGTCTCCAGCACGCGGTCGAGCTCCTCCGGGCGGGGGTTGTCGACGCCGGCCGCGACGCCCAGCGCGAAGGCGCGCTCGACCGCCTCCTCGCGGGAGAGGTCGTCCCACTCCGTGCCGAACGTGCGGTCGTACATCAGTGCGTCACCGTCGCCGCCGGGCCGACGCGGAGCCCGCCGTCGGTGAACTCCACGTCTTGGATGTCGGTGTCGACGTCCGTTCCCCGCATCTTCAGCACCTGGACCCCGCGGCGCATCCCCTCGTCTTCGAGGTAGTTGTGCATGAAGACGACGCCGTGCGCGAGGTAGTGCTCCTCGGAGTACGCGCTCGGGTCGGTCATCTCGGAGATCAGAAGCGTCGTCGCGTCCGTTCGCTTCAGCGAGGAGAGCAGCTGGATCATCGTGTCCTCGTCGTCGTCTAAGAGGAACCGCAGCAGCATCGTCGAGTCGAAGACGACGCGGTCGATGTCGCGGGAGTTGATGAACCCGGTGAGCCGGTTGGTGACCCCCGAGCGGTCGCGGCGGTCGCCGGGGAGCCCGAAGAAGCGCCGGCCGTCCGACGAGAAGGAGTCGAGGAAGGTGACGCGGTCGGAGTCGAGCGCGCGGTCGAACCCGAAGTCGTAGCCGCTCATGTCCTCGCGGATCCCGTCCTTCGTCTCGTGCATGCTGATGTAGAGGACGTCCTCGCCGTTCCGAGCGCCTTGGGCCGCGAACTGTGAGCAAAACGTCGTTTTCCCGCTCCCGGGCGGGCCGCTGACAACGTAGAGGCGGTCCTCGGGGAACCCGCCGTCGACGAGGTCGTCGAACCCCGGGACGCCGCTTGAGACGCGCATACGTAGGGACCCGTTGGACGGCTGATAAGCGTTGGCACCCGGTTCTCACCCGTGAGAACCGATCGCCGGCGGACGCCGACGGGGTCGCCGACGCGGTCGCCCGGCGCTCGCTCCGCCCTCTCGGCTACGCTTCCGCGGCCTCGACGTCGTCGAGGTCGCCTGCGATGGCCTCGTCGACGTCCGGCGAGACCCACACGACAAACCGGTCGTCCGACTTGACGATACCGCGGACGCCCTCGTCCTCGACGGTAGTGCTCTGATCGACGTCCTCGGGCGAGACGTCGCGAACCTGGAACACCTCATCGACCATCCAGCCGACCGTGCCGCCCTCGTCGATCTCGTCGTCGTCGAAGACGACGATCCGCTCCCGCGGACCGGCCTCGTCGATGTCGAACAGCGTCTTCGGGTCGACGATCGTCGTCGTCCGGCCGCGGAGGTCCATGACGCCCTCGACGTGGTCCGGCGAGTTGGGGATCCGCGTGAGCTCGCCGGCGTCGACGATCTCGTCGATGACGCCGATGTCCAGACAGTACGTCCCGTCGCCCAGGCCGAACTCCAGCACCTTGGTCGGTTCGGCGTCCGCCTCTGTGGCTGCCATGCCCGTACCTGCGGTGAACCGACAAATAACCGTGTTCCCTGAATTATCAGGGGTGATTACTGGGTCCGTGGATTTATGCTGATTCTGGGCGCGCTGTGGAGTATGAGCAGGACGACGGATCGGCGCGGCGGTCAGGACGGGTCGCCGCGGGTGGTGGTCGTCGACGATTCTCCGTTCATGCGGGGATTGATAAGCGACCTCTTGAGCGACGCCGGGGTCGCGGTCGTCGGCGAGGCGGGGGACGGAGAGGAGGCGCTCTCGGTGGTGGCCGAGACGCGCCCCGACGTCGTGACGATGGACGTCGAGATGCCCGGAATGGGCGGGCTCGAAGCCGTCGAGCGCCTGATGGAGGAGACGCCGACGCCGGTGTTGATGCTGTCCGCGCACACGGACGAGGGGGCAGAAGTCACCTTCGAGGCGCTCGACCGGGGCGCGGTCGACTTCTTCGCGAAGCCGGGCGGCGAGGTGTCCACCGGCGTCTCGCGGGAGTCGGACCGGCTCGTCGAGGCGGTGCGCTCGGTTGCGGACGCCGACCTCGACGCCGCGACCCGCGAGCGTGACGACCCGAGCGCCGCGGCGTCGCGCCCGCCGGGCGCCGCGTCGGAGGCGGACGCCGCGGACGTCGACGGCCCGCTGACGGTCGTGATCGCGGCCTCGACCGGCGGTCCGAACGCGGTCGAGCGCGTGCTGTCGGCGCTGCCGATGGCGGACTGCCGCGTGGTGATCGTCCAGCACATGCCCGAGGCGTTCACCTCGCGGTTCGCGAACCGGCTCGACGAGGCCTCAGCGTACGACGTGCGGGAGGCGAGCGACGGCGCCCGGATCGGCGCCGGCGAGGCGCTCGTCGCCCGCGGCGGAAGCCACACACGCATCGACAGCTACCGGTCGGGGCGGCTCCGGGTGAAGCTCGACGAAGACGACGACTCCCACACTGTCACCCCCGCGGCGGACGTGACGATGCGCTCCGCGGCCGAGGTGATCGACGACCCGCTCGTCGGCGTCGTGCTGACCGGCATGGGCTCGGACGCGGCCGAGGGGATCCGCGCGATGGCCGACGCCGGGGCGTACACGCTAGCGCAGAGCGAGGACACCTGCGTCATCTACGGCATGCCGAAGCGCGCCGTCGAGACGGGCGGCGTCGACGCGGTGTGCGACCTCGACGACGTCGCCGGCGCGATAGTGGGGGGTGAGGCCTGATGGACTCTCACCGCGCGGCGTTCGTCGCCGAGGCCGAAGACGGGATCACCGACCTCAACAACGCCCTGCTCGCGCTCGAAGCGGACCCCGAGGACGCCGAGGCGATGGACGACGTGTTCCGCGTCGCTCACACCCTGAAGGGCAACGCCGCGGCGATGGGGTACGAGGGCGTCTCCGACTTCGGGCACGCCCTCGAAGACCTGCTCGACGCGGTCCGGCAGGGCGAGCGCGAGGTGACGCCCGAGCTGATGGACCTCCTCTTCGAGGGGGTCGACACCGTCGAGGCGATGGTCGACGAGATCGCCGACACCGGCGAGGTGTCGACGGACCCCTCCGACCTCGAATCGCGCCTGCGCGAGATGGAGGAGCACGGCACCGTCGGCGGGAGCGACGCCGGCGGAGACGGCGATTCGGCCGGCGGCGCCGGCGATGCCGCGGCCGACGAAGGCGACGCCGGCGGTGACGATGATGGCGGAACCGAAGCCGACGCGGACGGGGACGCATCCGACATCTCGGTGCCGGAGCCGCCGGCGGCCGCGGACGACCTCCCGGACCCGGTCGCGTACGCGGACGTGACGATCGGCGAGGCCCAGATGCCGGGCGTCGACGCGGCGCTCGTCCTCCAAGCCCTCGACGAGCAGTTCGACGGGCACGTCACCGATCCCGCGCCTGAGGCGCTGGAGGACGGCGAGTACGACGAGGGGTTCGACGCCTTCGTCGGCGGCGCCGACCCCGAGGTCGTCGCCGAGGGGCTCCGGGCGCTCACGCAGGTCGAGGCGGTGACGGCGGCCGCGGTCGGCGGCGGCGACGCCGCCGAGGTCGAATTGAGCGACCCGGACGCCGAATCGGCGGCCCCCGAGCAGTCAGCCGCCGAGTCGGGCGACGCCGGGCCCGAACCCGCCGACCCCGGCGACGCTGACTCGGGCGAGATCGACGCCGAAGGCGCGGCGGAGCCGGCCGCGGCCGACGCGGACGACGAGCCCGACCAGTCCGACGACGACGGCGAAGCCGAGCCGTCCGCTGACGACTCCAGTTCGCCGTCGGACGACTCCAGTTCGCCGTCGGACGACTCCGGGTCCGCCGGCGGGACCGACTCCAAGTCCGGCGACGAGATCAAGTCGATCCGCGTCGACGTCGATCAGGTCGACGAGCTGTACGGGCTCGTCGAGCAGCTGGTGACGAGCCGGATCAAGCTCCGCCGCGAGATCGAGGGGACGGACGCGGAGTCGGACGCCTTAGACGAGCTCGACAAGCTCGCCTCCAGCCTCCAAGACACGGCGATGGACATGCGGCTCATCCCGTTCTCGCAGGTGTCCGACTCGTTCCCGCGGCTCGTCCGCGACATCTCGCGGGACCTCGACAAGCGGATCGACTTCGAGATCGAGGGCGACGACGTCGAGCTGGACCGCACGATCCTCACGGAGATGCGCGACCCGCTCGTCCACGTCCTGCGGAACGCGGTCGACCACGGGATCGAGTCGCCCGAGGAGCGCGAAGCGGCCGGGAAAGACCCGACCGGCCACGTGTCGCTCACGGCGGAGCGCGAGCGCGACCACGTGATCATCGAGGTGTCGGACGACGGCGGCGGGCTTGACCCCGACCAGCTCCGCGAGAAGGCGGTCGACGAGGACGTCAAGAGCCGCGAGGCGGTCGAGGCGATGGAGGACGACGAGGTGTACGACCTCGTCTTCCACCCCGGCTTCTCGACCGCGGAGGAGGTCACCGACGTCTCCGGCCGCGGGGTCGGGATGGACGTGGTCCGGACGACCGCGCGCGACCTCGACGGCTCCGTCTCGATCGAGAGCGAGCCCGGCGAGGGGAGCACGGTCCGGTTCCGGCTCCCGGTCACCGTCGCCATCGTGAAGGTGATGTTCGTCGACGTGGGCGGCACGGAGTACGGCATCCCGATCAAGTCGATCGCGGAGGTCGCCCGCGCCGACGACGTCGAGGAGGTCCACGGCGACGAGGTCGTCAGACACGAGGACGACCTCTACCCCGTCGTCCGGCTGAACGAACGTCTCGGCGAGATCGATCCGACCGCGGCGGAACGGCCGACGGAGACGCCAGCCGCCGACGGCGGCGTCGCGGCCGACGAGCCGGGAGACGACGGGTTCGTCCCGGCCGACCCCGCGGCGCCCGACGGGTCCGGCGAGGGCCCGAGCGACGACGGCATGCTCGTCCGGATCCGCGAGGAGACGCGCAAGGTCGCGCTCCACTGCGACGCGGTGCTAGACCAGGAGGAAGTGGTCGTCAAACCCCTCGACGGCCCGCTCTCGGGGACGCCGGGCCTCAGCGGCACGGCCGTCCTCGGGGACGGGGACGTCGTGGCCGTCCTCGACGTGGTGAGCCTATGAGCGGGTCGGCGGACGACGGCGAGACGGCGTTCGAAGGCGTCCTCCGGCAGATCGACGACACGGTGCCGTTCGAGCCGGGGTACTACAACGAGTCGTACCTCGACCGCCGGATCACGGCGCGGATGCGGCGGCGCGACACGGAGTCGCACGCCGAGTACGAGCGGATCCTCCGCGAGGACGCCGACGAGCGGCAGGCGCTGATGGACGCGCTCACGATCAACGTGACGGAGTTCTTCCGAAACCCGGAGATGTGGGACGTGCTCCGGGACGTGCTCCGCGAGCGGACCGCAGACCAGCGGCGCGTCCGCGTCTGGTCCGCGCCCTCGGCGGACGGCCGGGAGCCGTACTCCGTCGCGATGCTGGCCCGGGACGACCCGGAGATCGACGAGTCGCGGATCGAGGTGCTCGGCTCCGACATCAGCGAGGAAGCCCTCGAAAACGCCCGCGAGGGCGTCTACCACACGACGCGCACAACGGACATCGCCGAGGAGCTGGAGCCGCTCTCCGACCCCGACAAGTACGTCGAGCGCGACGAGGACACGTTTCAGGTGCGCCCGGCGGTCAAGCGCCTCGTCGACTTCGAGACGCACGACCTGATCCGCGACGGCGCCCGCGACCCGTTCGACGTGGTGCTGTGCCGGAACCTGCTGATCTACATCGACGTGGACCACAAGGCCGCCCTGTTCGACACGCTGGAGGCGTCGCTGGCGGACGACGGCGTCTTAGTGTTGGGGATGACGGAGAGCGTCCCCCCGGACCGCACCGACCGCTACGAACCGATCGACAAGCGACGACGGGTGTTCGGGAGGCGCTGATGTCGCTGTACCAGCACGCCCGGGACGGGAACGCGGAGCGCCTCCGGGACGCGCTCGGCAGCGACAGCGCGGCCGTCAGGCGGCGGGCGGCGGAGTTCCTCGGCGAAGTCGGCGAGGAGAGCGATCAGGCGACGGTCGACGGGCTGCTCCGCGCGGCGACGACGGACGACGACCCAGAGGTCCGCGGGTCGGCGGTCGACGCGCTCGACGCGATCGGCGAGGAAGCGCTCCAACAGCTCCTTGAGGAGCTCACGGGCGGCGGCGGCGACGCCGAGGCCGAGTGGGTCACCGCGCGGAAGTTCGCCCGCGCGCTGAAGGCTGACCGCCCGGAGCTCCGGATGGCGGCAGCGAACGCGCTCGGGCGGCTCGACGACGCGAGCGGGGTCCAGCCGCTCGTCGGCGCGCTCGACGACGAGGACGCCCGCGTCCGGCTCCGCGCGGCGCAGGCCTGCGGGACCTTCGCGGACGCCCGAGCGGTCCCCGGCCTCCGCGAGCGGCTGGACGACGACGACCCGCGCGTGCGCCGCGCCGCGGCCAACGCGCTGGGGACGATCGGCACCGACGAGGCGCTGTCGCCGCTGTTGGACCTGCTCGACGACGGCGACGAGTCGATCCGCCGGATCGCGGCCGGGGCCCTCGGGAAGGCGAGCACGCCCGAACCGGTCGAGCCGCTCGCGCGGGCGCTCGGCGACGAGAGCGCGGTCGTGCGCAACGCGGCGGTGTACTCGGTGATCGAGCTGCTCTCGAACGTGCCCACCCAACAGAGCCACGCGGTCCGCGACCAGGTGGTCTCGGAGCTGAAGGCGGCCGACGACGCGACCGTCGTCGAGCCGCTCGTCGAGATCCTCACCGACGGCCAGCAGAGCCGCCAGCGGCGGAACGCGGCGTGGATCCTCGGCCGGGTGGCGGACCCGGACGCGTCGACGGCGGTGGAGGCGCTCGCCGACGCGCTCGCGGACGACGACCCGCAGACCGCGCAGTTCGCGGCCACGAGCCTCAAGAGCCTCGGCGGGCCGGTCGTCGAGGACCGTCTGCTCGACAAGCTGAGCCCCGAACACCCGGAGGACGCCCGCGCGAAGGCGGTGTTCGTCCTCGGACAGATCGGCGGACAGGAGACGCTCAACCGCTTGGAAGAGTACGCGGACGACGACAGTCAGGCCGTCAGGAAGCGCGTGTTCTCGGCCGTCTCGAAGCTCCGCGCGGGGGGTCCGTAAATGGCGCAGGACCAGGGCGAGTACAAGATCACCGACACGCAGGCGAAGTTCGCGGTCGCGGTCCGCGAGGGGCGGAAGGTGAGCGACGTCTCGTGGACGCCCGGGCGCGTCCTGCTCTCGAACCGGCGGCTAATCCTGGCCGGCAACGACGGGAAGCGGACGATTCCGCTGTCGAAGCTGGAGCGGCTCGGCGGCCGCCACGACGCGAACCAGTCCGTCGCGCGCGTCTCCAACTACGTGAGCTTCGACTTAGGCGATCAGGTCATGCTCGTCGCCGCCTCCGACCACGAGTCGTTCGAGCGCGACGTCTACCGCGCCCTGCTCGACCAGAAGACCGTGATGGCGAAACACCCCGCGATCGAGGGGGGCGTCGTCCAGGACACCGAGTGGGAGCAGGCCCGCGTGAAGATCGACGAGAACGGGCTCAACGCCGCCTTGGAGCGCGGCGCGTTCGTGAAGTTCGACCTCGACGACATCAGCGGGCTCGACGCCGCGAAGCGCACGGTGAACGGCGAGAAAAAGCCCGTCATCGAGGTGTCGCACACGGACGACGAGGGGACGAGCATCGAGACGCACGTCGCTGGCGACCCGAGCCGGATGCGGTTCGTCGAGTCGTGGCTCCGGAAGGGCGAGGAGCGGTCGTCGACGAACGTCGACCTCTCTAGCCGCGACCGCGAGGTGCTGATGGCGCTGTACTCCGGCGTCTCGCCGTTCGAGATCCCCTCGTTCCTCGGGATGGACGTCGACGACGTCGAGGAGACGTTTGAGCGGCTGGTCGAGCTCGAAGTGGTCGAGGAGGTCCGGATCCGCCGCGAGGTGGCGCTCAACTCCCGCGGCCGCAACATCGCCAGCGAGGCGATGAACGAGCAGTGAGGCGCGGTCTCCGCTTCTCGACCGCGCGGTGTCGCCGCGTCGAATCACAGTTAAGTCGGTGCCGCGTCGAGTCCGCCCATGAGCTACGAGGCGGTCCTCTTCGACCTCGACAACACGCTGTACCCGTACGCCCCCTGTAACGAGGCGGGCAAGCAGGCCGCGCTCGACGCCCTCCGCGAGCGCGGGTACGAGCTCGACCGCGCGGCGTTCGACGACCTCTACGCGACCGGTCGACGGGAGGCGAAACGCGAGACGCGAACCACCGCCGCCTGCCACGACCGGCACGTCTACTTCAAGCGCGGGCTGTACCGTCGCTCCGGCGAGCCGGACGCCGCGGCCGCGCTGGCGGCCGGCGACGCCTACTGGGACGGATTCCTCGCGGAGATGTCGCCCTGCGACGGCGTCGAACCGGCCTTCGACGCGCTCGACGCGGCCGGGATCGACGTCGCGGTCGTGACCAACCTCACGACGCGGATCCAGCTGCGCAAGCTCACGGCACTCGGGGTCGACGACCGGATCGACTTGCTCGTCACCTCCGAGGAGGTCGGCCGCGAGAAGCCGAGCGCGCTCCCGTTCACGACCGCGCTCGCCGAGCTGGACCGCCGGCCGAGCGAGGCGCTGGCGGTCGGCGACAACCCCGAGACGGACGTCGCCGGCGCGAACGCGGTCGGTCTCGACACCGCCCTCTTCGTCGCCGACGGCGACGCGCCCGCCGAGGCAAACCTCTCGGCGCGGCAGCGCCCCGACCGTCGGCTCGACGCGCTCACCGACTTGACGGAGGTGGCGGCGTGACCCGCGATGACGCCGTGGGAGACCCCGAGCCGGGAGCGAACCCCGACCTCCTGCGCGAGGCGCGCGACGCGGTCGTCGAGTACGCGCCGGCGCTCGCCGATCTGACGCCCGGCCGGACCGGAAACCTGAGCGTCCGCGACGGCGACGCGGTGGCGGTCACGCCCACCGGCGTCCCCTACGACTCCTTCGACGCGGGGGACGTGCCCGTGGTGTCGCTGGACGGTGAGCGGCTCGCCGGGCGCATGGCGCCGTCGAGCGAAGTGCCGATGCACACGGGCATCTACGGGCACGACCGGCCGGGCGCGATCGTCCACACCCACTCGCCGTGGGCGACGACGATGGCGACGCTCGGCCGGAAGCTCCCGCCGGTCCACTACATGATCGCCGCGGTCGGCCGTGAGGTGCCGCTGGCCGACTACGCGCCGTACGGGACCGAGGAGCTGGCCGCGAACGTCGTCGCCGCGATGGCCGAGGCGGACTCCGACGCCGCAATCTTAGCCAACCACGGGCTCGTCGTCACCGGCCCGGACGTGGAGACGGCGGTCGAGAACACCCGCCACGTCGAGGACATCTGCCGGCTCTACCTGCGCGCGTCTGCGGTCGGCGAGCCGCACGTCCTCACCGACGAGCAGATGGCGACCGTCGAGGAGCGGTTCGAGAGCTACGGCCAGCAGCCGGACGCGGAGTAGGGGCGGCGGCGCCGGCAGTCGGCCGGTTTTATAAATACACGGGCGGCTACCGGATCGGTATGACAGACACGGAGCCGGCGCCGGCGGTCCGCGAGACCGCCGAGTCGATCGCGACGATGGAGATCCGCGGCGCGGCGACCATCGCCTCCGCGGCCGCCGAGGCCCTCGCCGAGCAGGCGGAGGCGGCGGCCGCGGCGGACGCGACCGCGAGCGACCCCGCGGCGTTCCGCGCGTCGATGCGCGCCGCGGCCCGCACGCTCCGCGAGACGCGCCCGACCGCGGTGTCGCTGCCCAACGCGCTCCGATACGTCCTCCAGCGGATGGAGGGCGACTCGGTCGACCGACTCCGCCTGAGCGTCGCCGACGCGAGCGAGGCGTTCGTCCGCCAGCTCGACCGCGCGCAGGAGGACCTCGGGCGGGTCGGCGCGAACCGCCTCGCCGACGGCGACACGGTGATGACCCACTGCCACTCCACCGACGCGCTCGCGTGTATCGAGGCGGCCGTCGAGCAGGGGAAGTCGATCTCGGCGGTCGTCAAGGAGACGCGCCCGCGCCAGCAGGGCCACATCACCGCCGAACAGCTCCGCGACGCGGGTGTCCCCGTCACGCTCATCGTCGACTCCGCGGCGCGGCGGTACCTCGACGAGGTCGACCACGTCGTCGTCGGCGCGGACTCGATCGCCGCCGATGGCGGCGTCATCAACAAGATCGGCACCTCGGGGCTCGCGGTCAACGCCCGCGAACGCGGCGTCCCGATCATGACCGCGGCACAGACGATCAAGCTCCACCCGGAGACGCTGACGGGCCACACCGTCGAGATCGAGATGCGGGACGAGAGCGAGGTCATCGACGCCGAGACCCGCGGGGAGATCGGTGAGATCGCGGTCGAGAACCCAGCGTTCGACGTGACGCCGCCGCGGTACATGGACGCGATCGTCACCGAGCAGGGGCAGTTCCCGCCCGAGAGCATCGTGACGCTGATGCGGGAGCTGTTCGGCGAGGGCGCAGCCGAGCCGTGGGCGGAACCATGAGCGGACGCGACGGCGCGGGCGACGACGACATCGTGTCCGAACCTGGCGACGGCGAGGGCGTCGACGACTGGGACGAGACGGTCGCGGCGTGGGGCCGCGAGGTCGACGAGTGGGAGGGCGAAGGTTCCGAGGATCGAGGGGACGGCGACGGCGGCACCGCGACCGACGGGGCGGCCGACGACGGCGCGGGGAACGACGCTGCGGGGAACGAGGCCGCCGCCGGCGGTGCGCCCCCCGCCGGCAACGGGGTCGACCCGTCGGTCGACCGCGACCCCGACCTGAACCCCGACGACGCCGACCGCGTCCCGAAGGTCGTCTCGGCGGGCCACATCAACTGGGACGTGACGATCCACGTCGACCGCCTCCCCGAGCCCGACGGCGAGACGCGGATCGACCGGCTCGAACAGTCCGGCGGCGGCAGCGCCGCGAACGTCGCGGTCGGGCTCGTCGACCTCGGCGGCCAGTCGGTCGTCTACGGCAGCGTCGGCGGTGACGAGTCGGGCGCGCTGGCGCTGCGCGAGCTCGCCAGCGCCGGCGTCGATCCCGGCCAGGTACTCGTCGACGCCGCCGAGCCGACCTCGGTGAAGTACGTCATCGTCGACGGCGGCGGCGAGCTGCTCATGCTCGCGAACGACGGCGCGAACGAGTCGTTCTCCGCGGCCGGGCTCGACCGCGACACGCTCGCAGCCGCCGACCACCTCCACCTCACCGGCCAGCAGCCCGAGACCGCCGCGGCGCTCGCGACCGCGGCCGCCGAGGCGGGTGCGACCCGGAGCTTCGACCCCGGGCGCCGCGTCGCGGACCGGGAGTTCGACGCCGCGCTCCACGCGAGCGACGTGCTCTTCGTGAACGACCGGGAGGCCGACGCGCTCGCGGCGGCCACGGACGTCGATCCGTGGGAGCCGGAGGACCGCGTCGTCGCGATCAAGCTCGGCGACGAAGGCGCGACGGTGCGGACGCCGCACGGCAGCGTCTCGCACCCCGGGTTCGACGTCGACCCGGTCGACACGACCGGCGCCGGCGACGCCTTCGCGGCCGGGTTCCTCGCGGCCGCGCTGCGGGAGCCGGAGATCACCGGCGACGGGTTCTCGCACGACCCGCGCGACTACCAGGTCCCGATCCTGGTCGGCAACGCCTGCGGCGCGGTCGCCACCGAGTCGGTGACCGCGCGCACGGACCTCTCGTGGGACCGCGTGCGGGACCGGATGGGCGAGTCGCCCGAGACGGACCTCCTCATCGAGGTCCGCGGCTGAGACGCCGCGGTTTGACGCCGGGCCGCCGCGTCAGTCCTCGTAGTCGAACGCGACGGCGAGGTCGTCGGCGCCGAAGAAGACGAACCGATAGCGGCCGGGAACGAGGTCCGGACAGACCCGGAACGCGTCCGCCTGCGGCCCGTCCCCGACGAGCCCGGACTCGCTCATCTCGAACTCCCACGTCAGCGTCCCCCCGGGCGGGACGCCGATCGCCACGTCGTCGTAGCCGACGGCGGGGTCGCCCTCCGTCGCGCGGAGCTCGGTCCAGCCCGCCTCGGTCAGGATCTCCAGGTTGTACTGCCCGCGACTACCGACGTACGCCGTGCGACCGGAGACGTTCGTCAGTTCGATCCGGAACGCAGTCCCGCGGCCGATCGCGAGCGGATCGGACCCGGGGGCGTCGTCGCCGGGGATCACAACGCGGAGCGCGAGCGGGCCGTCGCCGCCGGCGCCGGTGCCGACCCCGCCCGCGCCGCCCCAGTTGACGCCGCCCTCGTAGATCTGTGGGTGACGCTCGGCCCCCTCCGCGTCGCAGTCGAACGAGGCGGGGACGTTCGACGGCCCGTGGTCGGGTCGGATCTCCCCGGCGAGCCCCTCCGGGTCGCGGATTCCGTCGGCGTCGCGCACCGTCCCGGTCTCGCCCCAGCCGTCGGTGACCGAGAGCCGCGCCGCCCGGGGGAGGGGATCGCTCGTGACCCGGAGCAGCGCGGCCGAGTAGGTGATCGCCTCGCCGCAGGTGACATCGTCGCCCCCCGGCCCCTGAACCGTCGCGTTCGCGACGAGGGTCCCGTCCTCGACCGCGACCCCGCCGAACGCGATCTCGTCGTGACAGGTGTCCGGCCCGACGGACTCGACGTAGCAGAGCCTCGACGCCGCGAAGTCGGTCTCCTCGACGAACGCGCGGACCCGTTCGGGCGCGTCGTCGAACAGCCCCGCGCCCTCGCCGTGCTCCTCGGTGATCAGCGCGCAGAACCCGCGTCGCTCGTTCCGGTTCCACGCCGGCCCGGAGAGGGCCGCGCCGACCTGCTGAACCGCCGTCGTCACCCCGTCGCCGCCGCCCCCGCCGTCGCTCGCGTTACCGTCGCCGTCGCGTCCGTCGCCGCCGTCCGTTCCGTTTCCGCCCGGGATCGGGTCGCCCGCCTCGGTACACCCCGCGAGCGCGGCGGCGCCTCCGACGGCGACGCCGTGGAGGGCCGCTCGCCGCGTGAGACCAGTCATACCTCGCGGTACGCTGTCGATACGTAAGTCCCTCCTGTAGACGCAAACGCGCGTCTAACCAACCGGTCCGCGGCCGGTCCGGGAGCGCGGGACGCGTTCCGGCCGGCCTACGCCGGCGGCGCGAACAGCGCCTCGACCCCCCCGGCGTCGAGGTCGGCGGCGAGGCCGAGCGCGAGCGCGACGCGCGCCTTCGGGGCCGGGAGGTCGCCGGCGAACGTGACGCCGTGGTCGGCGAGCGTGACGGCGCCGCCGGCGGTCCCGTACACCGGCTCCGTCGGCCCGGCGGGCGGGCGCCCGGCCACGACGACCGGCACGGACTCGACCGCTTCGCCGATCGCCTCTCCGAGCGCCCCGGTGACGTTCCCGAGACCGGTCCCCTCGACGACGATCCCGCCGACCCCCGCGTCGAGCGCGTGTTCGAGCGCGCCCGCACCGACGCCGGTGCCCGAGTGGATCACCGGGACCTCAGGCACGCCCTCAGCACCCTCGACGGCGTCTGCGAGGGGATCGACCGAGACGCCGCGCTCGGGGGTGCGGACGACGCGCGAGGCGGCGCGGGTGAACGTCGCGACCGGACCCGCGCCCGGCGAGGTCATCGTCGACAGCGCGTTGCTGTGGCCCTTCACGACGTCGCGGGCGGCGTGGAGTTCGTCGTCGAACGCGACGTGGACGCCGCGCGAGAACCGGCTGTCCGCGGCCGCCCGAACCGCGAGCGCGAGGTTCGCCGGTACGTCGCTGGAGGGCTCGTCGAGCCGGCGCTGCGCGCCGGTGACGACGACCGGCGCGTCGAGGTCCGTGAGGAGGTCCAGCGCGAACGCGGTGTCCGCCAGGGTGTCCGTCCCGTGGGTGACGACGACGCCGTCGGCAGCCTCGTCCGCGCTCACGCCCGTCCGGTCCGGGCCTTCGCCCACCGCCTCGCGCGCCGCCGCCGCGGTCGCGAGCACGTCGCGCCACCGGACGTCGAACCCCGGCCGCGAGCAGACCTCTCTGGCCGTCACCCGCGCGTGGTCGCTCACGGCCGGCACCGCCGCCACGAGGTCGTCGCCGGTCTTCTCCGGCGCCGCACCGTCCTCGCCCGGTTCCGAGGCGATAGTGCCGCCGCAGGCCACCACCGCCACGCCCGGGCGACCGCCGTCGGTTCGCGCCGCGGGTCGCTCTCGGTCGCTTCCGGTGCCGCCGCGCCGGCCGTTCGAGTCGCCGCGCCGGTCGCGGTGATCGGTCTCGGTCATACCGGTCCTCGCTCCCCGACGGACAAAGCGATTGGTACCGCGGCAGGCGCTCGGCTCGGCGCGCGCCGGACCGCGACCGGGGTCGACTACCGGCGGCTCGCGGCGGTCGGACTGCTCCGCGGGCCCAGACGCTCCGAAACCCTCGGTTCGGCACAGATCTCGAAACAAAGGATTAGCGGAGCCGATAAACAGTTAAAATATCTCTGAGCGGGTTTTAAAACGTCCAAACCGACCGAGAAACGTGGTGAAATTCGTCGAACCCTCGTCGGGCTATATGTGGTCCCCCTTCCTACGGAGAGGTGTCCATGTCAACCCCCGCTCCCACGCAGATCGCCTCCGGCGAACGGCTCGCCGGGCTGATGACCGGCACCGTGAAAGCCGCCGCCTTCTGGGCGGCCATCGCCATCCCGGCCGCGTACCCCGCCCTCCTGTACGCGGGCCTCGACGGCGGCACCGGGCAGCTGTTCGTCGCCCTGCTGTTCGCGAACGCCCTCGCGCTCGCGCTCGGTCACGACCACAAGCGCTGAGACCGCCGCCGCCGACTCGACCGCTCGCCGACCGCCGAGGCGTCGCGTGGACACCGACGCTGCGCCCTCCCGCCCTCCTCCGGGCCGTTCTCCTATCTCCGGGCCCTCCTCCCGGCCGCCCCCGCGCGCTTTCAGGCCGCGCCGTTCCGCTCTCGAAGCGCTTACCCCCGTCCCGGGCCGACTGCGGGTATGAGCGACGAGACCCGCGTCGAGTGGCGCGACTGGGGCCCCGAGGCGTTCGCCGAGGCCGACGAGCGCGGCCGCCCGGTGCTGCTCTCGCTGTCGGCCACCTGGTGCGAGGGCTGTCACGAGATGGACGCGATCACCTACGCGGAGCCGCGGATCGCTGCCAACGTCAACGAGGGGTTCGTCCCCCTCCGCGTCGACGTCGATCGCCACCCGCGGGTGCGCGAGCGCTACAACATGGGCGGGTTCCCGACGACCGCCTTCCTCACGCCCGAGGGGAGACTGCTGACCGGCGCGGGCTACCTCGACGTCGACGGGATGCGGCAGGTCCTCGAATCGGTCCGACAGATGTGGACCGACAAGGGCCGCGACGCGGGGCGCGTCCCCCGGGCGCTCGACGCCGACCTGCCGCCCCGCGGCGACGTGACCGACGGGATAGAGAGCCACCTCGCCGGGCAGCTAGAGGCGAAGTACGACGCCGAGAACGCCGGCTGGGGGACAGACGCGAAGTTCCCGCTCCCGCGGACCGTCGAGTTCGCGCTGAAGCGGGACCGGAACCGCGCGCTCCGGACGCTCGACGCGGTCCGCGACCACCTCACCGACGACGTCGACGGCGGATTCTTCCGCTACGCGGGGACGTCCGACTGGGGGGACGTCGCCTACGAGAAGCCGCTCGACACGAACGCCGCCGTGACCCGCGCGTTCGCGAACGCCTTCCTCTACACCGGCGACGAGGCGTACCTCGACCCAGCGCTCGACGCCGTGGACTTCCTCACCGACGACCTCTGGACCGGCTACGGCGTCGGCGGCAGCCTCGGTCCCGGGCTCGGCCGCGCCTACTACGCCGCCCCCGCCGAGGACCGCGCGGACCTCGACGACCCCCGCCGCGACCTGACCGTGTTCGCCGGCGGCAACGCGCTCGCCGCGGACGCGCTGCTCGCGGTGGCCGCCTACACCGACGACGAGGGGGCCCGCGAGTACGCTGACCGGATCCTCGACGGCCTCGAACGCGACCTGATCGACGCCGACAGCGGCGCGGTCACCCACTACCGCGGCAGCGACGAGGCCGGCGAGTCCGACCTGTTGGAGGACGCCGCCCCCGTGGTCGGGGCGTACGTCCGCGCTGCCGGCGTCCGCGGCGAGGGGGCCGACGTGGCCTGCGCGGTCGCGGACCGAGCGATCGACCGGCTCCACGTCGAGGGGTCGTTCGTCGACGGGCCGCGCTCGGGGGCGGGACTGCTCGACCGGTCGTTCCGCCCGCTCGACGCCAACGTCGAGATGGCGACGGCGCTCCTCGACCTCGCGGCGCTCACCGGCGAGGACCGCTACCGCGAGGTCGCCCGCGAGACGGCCGAGGCGTTCGCCGGCGCGACCGAGCGCCTGAGCGTTCAGGTCGCCGCGTACGGGAGCCTCGCCGCCCGGCTCCGGCGCGGCACGACCGTCATCGCGGTCGGGACCGAGCCCGGGAGCGACCTCCACCGCGCCGCGTGGCGGGTCGCCGACCACGAGAAGGTGATCGCACCGAACGCACACGAGGCCGACGCGCCCGCGCCGCGGACGGTGCCGGAAGGAACCGCGGTCGTCCTCGCGGGCGACGAGACCTCCGAGCCGGCGGAAACGCCCGACGAGTTGATGCGTCGCGTCGGCGACGTCCTAGCGTAAGTCGCGCCGATACGCCGGGCAAAAATCGCCGCGTCGCGCCGGTGGCGGCGAGGACGCCCGATCGGTCGGTCCGGATCGTAAACGGGCGACGCGTTTATACGGGTGCCGCGGCATCCCCGGGTATGGCATCTCTCCGCGACCTGGGGCTCTCAGAGTACGAGGCCCGGGCGTACCGCGCGCTCCTCCGGACCGGTCCGACGACGGCGAAGGACCTCTCTCGGGCCAGCGAGGTCCCGATGGGGCGGATATACGACGTGCTCAACAGCTTAGAGCAGCACAGCCTCGTCCGCAGTCAGGCCGCCAGCCGACCGAAGAAGTACGTCGCGGTCGAGCCCGACGCCGCGCTGGACCGCCTGCTTGACGAGAAGAAACAGGAGCTGCGGACGCAGGCCGAGCAGTACGAGTCGGTGGTCGACGACCTCTCCGCCGAGCTCGACGCCGGCGAGCCGGTCGACGGCCAGTTCTGGACCGCGGCGGTCGGCGCCGAGGAGGCGACGGACCTCCTCTTGGAGCGGATCGCCGCCGCGGAGCGCAGGGTGGTCGTGGTCGCGGGCGCGCCGGCGACTGGCTTCGACCTCGGTACGATCGGCGAGCGCGTCACCGCCGAGCTGGAGTCCGCGCTCGAACGCGGCGTGGAGATCCGGGTGCTGCTGTCGCCGGCGACGGTCGACGAGCTCCCGCGGAGCGTTGGCAGCCGGTACACCTCCGAACTCGCCGACATGGACGGGTTCGAGGTCCGTACGTCGCCGAACGTGGACGGGACGTTCAACGTGTTCGACGAGATCGAGGTGTGCATCGAGGTGCCACACCCCCTGTCGGCGGACGAGCCGTTCGCGATGATCGACGTCAAGGACATCGACTTCGCGACGAGCGTGAAAGAGCAGTTCGAGCCGCGGTGGGCGGAGGCGGAGCCGCTGACGTTCGGGTGAGCTGACACCGAGACGGGACGCGGCGCGCGGTGCGAGACGCTTACCGGCCGAGTTCGCCGCGCAGGTCGCCTAGTCTGACCTCGCGTTCGGCGTGGGCGTTGTGCTGGTGGATCGACTCGTCGTTCGACTGTTTCATGCGGATCACGGCGTCGTCCGAGAGGTGCGGGAACTCCTCGACGGTGCCCTCGGCGAGCGCGCGGACGCAGTCCTCGACGAACTTCGCGTCGGCGTGGGCCTCGTAGGTCATGTGGTCCTCGTCGGGCCGCTTCGCCATGTTGTAGATGCGCGCGCTCATCGAGTCCCGGGCGACGTCGATCACGTCGCGGAGGTCGACGTCGGGGTGGCCGTCGGTCGTGATCGTCAGGGTCGCGTGGCCGCGCTGGGAGTGGCCCGGCTGCGGGACGGCGTCCAAGAACTCCTCGGTCGTCTCCTCGTCGATGCCGAGTTCGGCGAGCTTGTCGCGGGCCCGCGACTCGCTCATCCCCTGCGAGCAGGGGCAGACGGTCATCCCCGTCACTTCGGCGCCGATCTCCTCGCGCGTGCCGTCCTCGGTCGCCTCGGCGCTGGCGACGATCGTCGCCGTACTCTGCGTCTCGATGTCGGAGGCGGGCGTGTTCTCGCGGGTGACGAGCTCCGCCGTCATCGACACCTCGGCGGTGGTGGTGTAGTCGTGTTTCTCGAGGAGTCGCTCGGCGGCGTCGCCGCAGACGTCCTCGACGCGGTACGCCTCCTCGCGGGTGATGTCTTCGAGGATCTCGTCGACCGTCGCGAGGTTCCGCGACATGTCGATCCCCTTGCGACCGCTCGGGAGGTCGACGAACACCTCGAACTCCGCCATGAGGACGATGGGTCGCTTGTCGCCGCGCGCCAGCTTCACGAGCTTCTCCACGCCGGTGACCCCGACCTGCGACAGCCCGACGGTGACGTCGGGGGCCGAGGCCTGTACGTCCGGCAGCTGATGACTCATTACGAACATGATAGTGACTCTCGGGATTAGCCCTTTCGGAAGGGGGAGGTACGTCGGGTAGTCGCGCGCGTGCGTCCCGGCCGCGCACGACGCGAAACGTGAGGGGCACCGCCGATCCGCGCGTGTGAGACCTCCACGCCCCGCGGGCCGTAACGCACGATTTATAACGGCGGCAGCGGAAGGTGTTCCAAGACCATGCCGAGTTCCAATGGGCCGCAGAAGGCGACTCGCGACAAGCTCTCGAACAAGCCCCGCAACCGCGGCACCTCCCCGCCGCAGCGAGCGATCCAGGAGTTCGAGGAGGGGTCGCAGGTCCACCTCAAGATCGACCCGAGCGTCCCCAAGGGGCGCTTCCACCCGCGCTTCGACGGCCGGACGGGCACCGTCATCGGCAAGCAGGGGTCGGCGTTCAAAGTCGAGATTCCGGACGGCGGCAAGACGAAGACGCTCATCGTCACCGCCGCTCACATGCGGGCGCAGCAGAACTGAGATGACGATCTTCAAAGAGAAGCTCGACGAGGAGTACGTCACCACCTCCGAGGCGAAGGAGATCCTCGTGGAGATCGAAGACGAGCGCGCGGCCGACGAGGACCGCGATCTCCGCTACGAGCTTGCCCGCGCGATCGAACACGTCAACCGCTTCGCGGACCTCGACGCCGACGAGTCCCGCGAGCTCGTCGAGGAGCTGACCGACCTCGACCAGGTCGACGTGCCGACCGCCGTGAAAATCACCGACCTACTCCCGGAGGACCGCACGGAGCTCCGCTCGGTGTTCGCCCAAGAGCGCTACTCGCTCGACGGCGAGGAGCTCGACGAGATCCTCGACGTCGTCGCGAAGTACGCCTGACCGCGAGATTCTTCCGGCCCGGTGGAGGTCCGTCGCCACGTTTTTTCAGATTTCCGCCCGTATGTCGAGGCGCATGTACCAGACCACCCTCGTTCCGACCGGCGAGGGCGTCGCCGCCCTCGACGCGGTCGACGACGCGATCGACGTCACGGCGGCCGACGGGACGGTACACGTCCTCGGCGTCGTCGAGGAGATCCCGATGTACGACCGGTCCGGCAAGCCGGAGAAGTTCGACGACGACGACCCCGAGCGCCGCGACGAGCTGGAAGCGGCGGTCGACCGGGTCGCGACGGCCGTCGCGGACGCCGGCATCGACAGCGAGACCGCGGTCGAGTCCGGCGTCCCGGCCCACGAGATCGCGGCGTACGCCGACGCCGTCGACGCGGACGCCGTCGTGATGGGCAAACGCGGCCTCGACGCGGCGGCCGGCGACCTGCTCGGGAGCACGACCGAGCGCGTCATCCGGAACGCCGACGCGACGGTCGTCTCCGTCCCGGTCTCCGAGTGAGCACGCGCGGCCGCCCCCGCCCCGCGTCGTCGGCCCCCGTGCGTCACCGGTTCCGGCCGGTCTCAACGGCGATCGTCCCGAAGAGCCGCTGATCGCGCTCCCGGACCGCGGCGCCGTCGTCGAGCGCGCGACGCGCGGCGGCGGTGCGCTCCGCGAGCCTGCCGAGCGGGTCGTCGCCCCGCGCGTCGAAGAGGCGACCGTTCACCGCCACGAACGCCCGGAGCGCGGCGTTCGCCGCTCCGTTCCCCTCCGGGACAAACGCCGCGACGACGACAGCGTCCGCGAGGTCGCACCAGCGGCTCACGACCCGGTACGGGTCGGCGAACAGCGACGTGACGAACGTCGCGAGGACGCCGTCGGCGGCCGCGACGGGCGGGCGCTCGGCGTCGCCCTCGACGAGCGAGACGTTCCCCCAGTCGTGCCGCTCGACGAGCCCGGCCGCGCGGTCGAGCATCCGCGGCGAGACGTCGACGCCGACGACGCGCCCGCTCGGCCCCACCGCGTCGCGGAGCGCGGGGAGGTTCACTCCCGGCCCGCAGCCGAACTCGACGACCGTGTCGCCGGGGGCGAGGTCGAGCGCGCGGACGCAGGCGGCCCGGACGCCGCCGACGGACGCCGTAGCTCGCGCGAACCAGTCGTAGACCCGCGCCCACGCGTCGTAGCCGCGGCGGATCCGACGCAGTCGACGCGGATCCGTTTCCGGATCGCCGGCCACCACGGAGTCGCCGTCACGGTCCCGGGTCACGAGTCGACGCCGACGGCCGCCGGCGGGGTCTTCGGCCACCACCGCGCCGGCCCGTCGCGCGCGACCGTCGAGCGACACCGCTCCGAGTCCGTACAGCCCCGCGGCCGCTGGTAGGCGATCCCCCGCTCGGCCAGGTACGACACGTACCCGTCGTCGACGCGGTCCAGCTTCTCGTGACAGACCCACCGGTCGCCGCACGTCCCGGCGGCGACGCTCCGGTACGGGCAGGTGAACGTCGTCTCCTCGATGCCCGCCTCGGACGCGGTCTCGTCGATCCGCACGCCGACGGAGCGGTACGCCAGCCGGAGTCGCCGGACGACCGCGCTCGGCGACGACGCGCCGAGGAACAGGACGTGCGCGAGCGCGTATCCGAAGTCGTGGAGCAGCCGCTCGCCGCGCGTCAGCGACGCTCGGTCCCCTTCCAGCCGCGTCCGGAGCGTGCCGTACCACTCCGCTATCTCGCGGACCTCGTCGCGCAGCGCCGCCGCCTCCGCGAGCGCCTCTCGCCGCTCCGTCAGGGGCGTCGGCCCGTCGGAGAGGCGGAACGACGGCACCGCCTCGACGTGTTCGAGCACGCGCTCGCGGAGGCAGTCGCCGTCCGCGTGCGCCGCGGCTCGGCGGCGGAGCTCGGGGTACCAGTCCCGCGTCAGCGCGCCGTACGCGCCGTCGAGGAGCTCGTCGACCCGTGCCGCGTCCTCCGCTCCGCTCGCTCCGCCGCGATCCGTTCCGCCCGCCCCGGCGGTCCCCCCCGGGAACGCCTCGACGAGTCGCATCACCGCCGCCGGCTCCGGTTCTGCCATGGTATCACGTGTTACTCGACGCTATTGAATCCGCCCGGCGGCGGCCGCCGTCGCCGCGGCCCCGGCAGCGGTTTTTTCACCGCTCGGAGCGTTAAACGATACATGGACAACGCCGACGGCGACGGGACGCCGGAGGACGACCGAACGGGCGGCGACGCCGCTGCGGACGCCGGGGAGACGCCGGACGAAGACGCCGCCGGCGACGGCCGGGACGGACCGACCGCCGTCCTCCTCGACGTGCTGCCGAACGGGCGTCCCGACGACGACCGCCCGCAGTCCCGCAAGTCGCCGGTGGCGTACGGGCTCGGCGACGACTCGTTCGCGCTGTACGAGCTGATGCTCGCCGCTGACGCGGACGTCTCCGTCGGCGACCGGCTCGGGCTGGACGGGCCCAACGTCGGCCGCTACCGAGAGGTCTCCTTCGACGGCCTCACCCGGAACGCGGCCGCGGAGATCGAGTACGCGGCCGAGGCGATCGTCGAGGCCGACGAGGAGCGGTTCGTCGACTTCTACAACGAGGCGGGCCCGATCACCCTCCGGCTCCACCAGCTGAATCTGCTGCCGGGGATCGGCAAGAAGCTGCGGAACGACCTGCTCGACGAGCGGAAGCGCGGGCCGTTCGAGAGCTTCGCCGACGTCGAGGAGCGCATCTCCGGGCTCCACCGTCCCCGAGAGGTGATCCTCGAACGGATCGTCGAGGAGATCCGCGAGGACGACCTGAAGTACCGGACGTTCGTCGGCCGCGAGGAGTGAGCGACGGGCGGCCCGTGCCCCCGCGACCGTGGGCACGACCGGGAGTCGCCGCGATCCGCCGCCGCGACGCCCCCGAAACGAGACTTTTACCCGAACACCGCGTGTATCCCGGCCATGACCGACTCACCGACGGGTGAAGCCGCCGGCTACGGGAGCCGCGATCCCGACGCGCTCGCGCGGCGGGCCGGCGCGCGGGCGGACCCCGACCGCGACCAGCACTTCCTCGTCGACGACCGGGTCCTCGACCGGATCCCCGGCTACCTCCCGGCCGATGCCGACGGGAGTCACCTCCTCGAGATCGGCGGCGGCGCGGGCGCGCTCACGGACCGCCTGCTGGCGGCGGCGACGGCCGACGGGACCGCGGACTCCGGCCGCGTCACCGTGATCGAGCGCGACGGGGCGTTCGCCGACTTCCTCCGCGAGGAGTTCGCCGCCGCCGTCGCCGACGGCCTCCTCGACGTGGTCGAGGGCGACGCGCTCGACGTCGACCTCCCGCCGTTCTCGGCCTGCGTCGCCAACCTCCCGTACGGCGTCTCCTCGGAGATCGCCTTCCGCCTGCTCCCCGAGAAGAAGCCGCTCGTGTTGATGTTCCAGGCGGAGTTCGCCGACCGGATGGTGGCGTCGGCGGGCGAGTCCGAGTACGGCCGCCTCTCGGTGTCGGCGCAGCACTACGCCGACGTAGAGATCGTCGAGCGCGTCCCGAAGGAGGCGTTCGACCCGCAGCCGGCCGTCGAGAGCGCCGTCGTGCGCTGTGCGCCGCGGGACCCCGACTACGTCGTCGGCGACGAGGCGTTCTTCCTCCGGTTCGTGAAGGCGCTGTTCACCCAGCGGCGCAAGACGGTGCGGAACGCGGTGCGGAACACGGCGCACATCTCCGGGCTCGACGAGCCGGAGGCCGTCGTCGACGCGGCCGACGAGGAGCTGTTGCGCAGTCGCCCGGGGAAGCTGGACCCGGCGGCGTTCGCCGCGCTGGCGGAGCTGGCCCGCGAGCGCGGCTCGCCCACGGGGGCGTGACATGACCGGGTGGATCGGCCTCGTGGCGGCGGTTCAGCGCGCGCTCACGGGCAACGCGGAGCGGTTCGCCGCCTCCGCGGGTATCGTCGCCGCCGTGCTGATCGTCCGGTACCTCACGCGACGGCTGCGCCACGGCGACCGAGACCTCTCCTCCACCCAGCGGCTCCTGCTGTCGGCGGGGGTCGGCGTCGCCACCGCCGCGGGGGCGATCACGCTGATCGCGGTGTGGGACCGGAGCGGCGCGCTCTTCGAGACGGCGCAGTCGGCGCTCAGCGCCGATCAGGTGTCGAACGTCGTCCTCAGCGTGATCCTCTTGGCTATCGCGTACGCGCTCACCGACTTCCTCGGGGGCGTCATCCGCGAGATCGGTGCGGAGAGCGCGTCGATCTCGCAACACCAGCAGGAGGTGATCCTGCGAATCACGCAGCTGACCGTCTACACGTCGGCGGTCCTCGCGGTGGTGGGGCTGTTCACCGACAACGTCGGCAGCCTCCTCGTCGGCGCGGGGTTCCTCGGCATCGTGGTCGGCATGGCGGCCCGCCAGACGCTCGGGGCGATACTGGCCGGGTTCGTGCTGATGTTCTCCCGGCCGTTCGAGGTCGGCGACTGGGTCGAGATCGGCGACCACGAGGGGACCGTCACCGAGATATCGATCATGAGCACACGGCTCCGGTCGTTCGACGGCGAGGTGATCACGATGCCGAACGACGAGGTCCGGTCGGGGTCGATCGTCGACCGATCGCGGCGGAACCGGCTCCGGGTGGAGGTCGAGGTCGGCGTCGACTACGACACCGACGTCGAGCGCGCGGTCGCGGTCGTCGAGGAGGCGGTCGCGGGCGTCGAGGACGTCGCCGAGATGCCCGAGCCGAACGCCGTGACGAAGCGCTTCGACGACTCCGCGGTCGTCCTCGGCCTGCGCTACTGGATCCGCAACCCGAGCATGCGGAAGCGCTGGCGGACCCGGACCGCCGCGATGAACGCGATGAAGGGCGCGCTCGAGGACGAGGGGATCGTCATCCCGTTCCCGCAGCAGACGCTCTCCGCTCGCGCCGAGGGCGCCTCCGGGCCGCAGTTGGACGCGGCGGTCGAGGGCCGGGCGGCGACGCGGCCCGGCTCCGCCGACCCGAACGGCGCCGATGTCGACGCCGACGACGCCGGCGAAGCGACCGACGGCGACGCCGGGGAGGCCGACCGATGACCGACGACGCGAGCGAGGGCGACCTCGCGGCGCGCCGGGGTCTCGACGACGCCGTCGTCTACCAGCCGGCCGAGGACTCCGGCCTGCTCGCGGAGGCGGCGGTCGCGGAGGCGCGCGGCCGCGTGCTGGAGGTCGGAACGGGGTCGGGCTGGGTCGCCGCGCGGGTGGCGAGCGAGCGCGACCTCGACGTGGTCGGCAGCGACCTCAATCCGCACGCCGCGCGACAGGCGCGCGACCGCGGCGTCGGGGCCGTCGTCGCCGACCTGCTCTCGCCGTTCCGCGCGGACGCGTTCGACACGGTGTGTTTCAACCCGCCGTACCTCCCGACCGACCCCGAAAACGAGTGGAGCGACTGGATGGAACACGCGCTCTCGGGCGGCGAGTCCGGCCGGGAACTCATCGAACCGTTCCTCGCCGACGTGGGGCGCGTCCTCGCGCCGGGCGGGGTCGTCCTCCTGCTCGTCTCCTCGCTCACCGGGTACGAGGAGGTGCTCGCACTCATCGAGGAGGCCGGGTTCGACCACGAGGTCGTCGTCGAGGAGTCGTTCCCCTTCGAGACGCTCACGGTACTGGCGTTGCGTCGGGCGTAGCGGGGTCGCTCGGCAACTGATTACTACAAAACATAACGCGCATTAGCAAATATTATACGACGGTATATCCAACGATCGGTGATGACCGAACGTGTCGCGGCGACGCCGGGGCTGTATCCGCTCCCGGACCGGGCGAAAGAGACGCTCTCGGACCTGAAGGGCCACCAGAAGGGGGACCTCCTGAGCGGCGACGAGAGCGAGGCGATCGTGGCGGCGTACGACGAGGTGCGCGCCGAGTACGTCGACGACCAGCTGGACGCCGGCCTCGACCTGATCTCCGAGGGGCAGGGCCGCTGGGACGACATGATCGCGCACCCGCTGACCGTCAGCGACGCCGTCGAGACCGGCGGCATCGTCCGGTACTACGACAACAACAACTTCTACCGGGACCCGCGGGTCGTCGACGACCTCGACTTCTCGGGCGACGTGGCGGGCGAACTGGAGAAGGCGACCGACCTGCTCGCCGACGCCGACGGGGTCGACGACGCGTCGCTCGCGGCGACGCTTCCCGGGCCGTACTCGCTCGCCGACCTCGCGACCGACGAACACCGCGGCGACGAGGCCGATTTCCAGGCCGCCATCGCCGAGTTCCTCGCGGGCGAGGTCGAGGCGTTCCCCGACCACGAGACGCTGTTCCTCCTCGAACCGTCGCTCGTCACGAACCCGCCCGCCGAGGGCGAGGAGGCGGGCGCGACGGACGCCATCTCGACGGTCGCCGACGCGACCGACGCCGACGTGGTCGTCCAGACGTTCTACGGCGCGCTCGGCGAGAAGCTGTACGCGCACCTCGTCGACGAGGCGGGCGCGGACGCGCTCGGGCTTGACCTCGTCGCCGGCGACCGGGACGACACCGTCTACAACGTCCAGGAGTTCGGCTCGACCGACTCGCTGTCGCTCGGGCTCGTCGACGGGCAGAACACGCTGGTCGAGGAGCCGGAGACGATCGCGGAGCGCGTCGAGTGGTTCGAGTCGCAGATCCCGCTGGAGGGGTTCGACCGGACGTACCTCACGCCGAACACCGAGCTGTTCTACCTGCCGACGAACAAGTACCGCGCGAAGCTGAACGCCCTCGCCGACGCCGCGGAGGTGCTCGATTAATGGTCCGAAACCCGTCCGCCAACCGCGACCAGTTCCGTCCGGACGACCACCCGAACGACGCGTTCCTGCTCACGACCGTCGTCGGCTCGTACCCGAAGCCGAAGTGGCTCAACCGCGCCGACGAGCTCGTCGACGACCCCGACTCGAAGTTCGACGAGTCCGACCTCGAAGAGGCGCACGACGACGCCTGTCGGCTCATCACGCACGAACACGAGCGCGCCGGGCTCGACACGGTCGTCGACGGCGAGATGCGCCGCAACGAGATGGTGGAGTTCTTCGCCGACCGCATCGACGGCTACGAGTTCAACGGGCCGGTGAAGGTGTGGGGCCACAACTACTTTGACAAGCCGAGCGTGGTCGAGGAGGTTGCGTACGACGAGCCGTGGCTCGTCGACGAGTTCGAGTTCACCTCGAACGTCGCAGAGCGCCCGGTGAAGGTCCCGATCACGGGGCCGTACACGCTCGGCTTCTGGGCGTTCAACGAGGCGTACCCCTCCACCGAGGAACTCGTGTACGACCTCGCGGACCTCGTCAACGAGGAGGTTGAGAAGCTGGTCGAGGCGGGCGCGCGCTACATCCAGATCGACGAGCCCGCGCTGGCGACGACGCCGGAGGACCACGCCATCGTCGGCGAGGCGCTCGAACGCATCGTCTCGGGCATCGACGAGGACGTCCGGATCGGCCTCCACGTCTGCTACGGCGACTACTCGCGGATCTACCCCGAGATCAACGACTACCCGATCGACGAGTTCGACGTGGAGCTGTGTAACGGCGACTTCGAGCAGATCCCGACGTTCACCGACCCCGAGTTCGAGCCCGACCTCGCGCTCGGCGTCGTCGACGCCCACACCGCCGAGGTCGAGCCGGTCGAGGAGATCAAAGCGAACATCCGGCAGGGCCTCCGCGTCGTCCCGCCGGAGAAGCTCACGATCTCGCCCGACTGCGGGCTGAAGCTCCTCCCGCGCGACATCGCGTACGGCAAGACGGAGAACATGGTGACCGCGGTCCGCGAGGTCGAAGCGGAGATCGACGCCGGCGACATCGACCTCGACAACCCGCTCGCGGACGACTGATCCGCCGACGCTATTTATAAGAAGTCGCCGCACCCACCGTCCGGCATGGACATCGGGGTGACGGTCGGCGACGACCTCGACCGCCTCGCGGCGTCGCCGGCGCGGTTCGACTTCTGCGAACTCGGCGTCGGCGAGCCGACGCTCGTGCCGGACGAGGTCGACCCCGGCCGCCTGACGGACGCGCTCGGCGGCCGCGACCTGCTCGTCCACCTGCCGTACAGCCAGCGACTGGCCAGCTACGTCCCCGAGGTGAACGACGCCATCGTCGACTACCAGCGCCGGCTCCTGACCGCGGCCGGCGACCTCGGCGCGGAGAAGGCGGTCCTCCACGCCACCTCCGCCGACCGCGACGACGTGGCGTTCCGCGAGACCGCGGCCGACCAGCTCCGGCGCGTCGCCGACGTCGGCCGCGAGGCGGGCGTCGAGGTCGTCGTCGAGAACGTCGGCCACCAGCACGCGGGGCTCCAGCTCTCGGTCCTCGGCGACCTCGCCCGCGAGACCGACACGCCGATCTGCTTCGACGTGGGCCACGCGTACATGGAGGGCGGCAACAAGGCGATCAGGCGGTTCCTCCGCAGCCACGGCGACCGGATCTCGCACCTCCACTGTCACGACGTGCGCCGCCGCGGCGACACCCACCTCCCGGTCGGGGCCGGCGAGGTCGACTACGACCTCGTCGCGTCCGAGCTCGACGACTTCGGCGGGACGGTCGCGCTGGAGGTGTTCACCGACGATGCGGCGCTGCTCCTCGACTCGGCCGAGCGCGTCGCCGACCGCCTCGGCGCGTCCTTTTGACTCCGCGGCTCAGTTCGCTCCGCCGGCCGCGTCCTCGTCGTCCGCTCCGGGCGCGTCGTCGCTCGCGTCGGCCGCATCGCCGCTCGTCTCGGCCGCGTCGCCGTCGACCTGCTGTTTGATCGACTCCAGCTCGGACTCCACGTCGACCTCCGGCGGCTCGTCGGCGGCGTCACCGCTCGCATCGCCCTCACCGGGCGCCTCGTCGCCCGCGTCGTCGCTCTCGCCGGGTTCGGTCACGTCGATCCGGACGGGGTTCGCGCCGTCGCCTCGGTCGGACCGCTCCTCGGCGTCCCCTCGGCTCCGCGCGTTGCGGTCGCCGTCGGGGTCGCCGCCCAGCCGCCGGTCGCGCGCCGCGTCCGCCTCGCGGCGCCCCTCGTCGATGCGGGACTCGATCTCCGCGGTGAGGTCGCGCGCGTCGGCGATGATCGAGCGCGAGGCGGCGTCCTCGGGGAGGTCGGCCTCCGAGAGCGCGGTCCGGAGCTCCGAGAGGGAGCGCGAGAGCCCGGCAGTCGCGCCGTCGCGCACGTCCGCGAGGCGGTCGCCCGCCCCCTCTGCGCCCTCGGCGACGCTCCGCCCCGGGTCCGCGAGCCGGAGCGTCCCCCGGAGCAGTTCGAGCGACTTGATCGTCGTCTCCAGCAGCGCGATGACCGTCGGGATGGTGTACTGCTCGGTGAACCGCACTAGCTCCGAGAGCCGCGGCGGCCGCGGGGGACCCCGGCGGTCGCGCTCGCTCTCCCGGAGGTCGGCCCGGAGCTCGCCCAGCACGTCCTCGAGCTCGTCGAGCCGCTCCTCGAGGTCGTCGTCGCGTCGGTCGCGGGAACTCATACCACCTGCTACGGCGCGCGCGGATAAAAAGCCCGGCAGCGGTCGCGCCCGGCCCAGACCGGCCGCACCGCCGCCGGTCAGAAGGCCTCGCGCAGGAACGTCGGCCGCGGCGGGAAGAGTGCGCCGAGGTCGGCGGCGAGCCCCTCGCCGAAAGCGTCGTCGCCGATGTCCAGCGCGGCGTGCGCCCGGAGGTCGTCGACGCCGCGGTACCCGGCGTACAGCTGCGAGAGCGGGCCGATTCCCGCCGCTACGTCGGCGTCGTCCGGGCTTCCGGGGTCTCCGCCGCCGTCGACCCGCTCGGCGTCGACCTCGCCGCCGGCGACTGTCACCCGGATCGGTCGGTCGTGCCAGCCGACGAGCGGGTCGTCGACCGCGAGCGTGAACTCGGCGTCGAGATCCGGGTCGGGGGCCAGCTCTCGCAGCGCCGCAGGGACATCGACGAGCCGGAACATCGGTCCGGCGCGAACCTCCTCGGTCACCGCCCGCGGGTCGTCGACGCGGTCGAGGAGGCTCACGTCCGCGGGGAGGCGGAGCCGGACGCGCTCGACCTGCGAGTCGTGGTCCCGACAGAAGCGGAACACCTCGTCCCACGCGGACGGGTCGGCGACGGCGGCGTCGGAGACGACCATCGCCTTCCCGTCGCCGTCGTCGCGCTCGGTGAACGTGTACGACAGCAGCGCGCGGAGGTCGTCGTCCCGTCCGAGGCCGTAGACGAAGGGATCGGTCTGCCACCCGCGGAGGGTGTTCTCGCGCCACCACGCCGCCGTCCGCGCCATCGTGAAGTCGTACCGGTCCGCGGTCGCGGCGAGGAGGTCTGCCGCCGCCTCGTAGTCGCCCTCGTCGAGCCGCCGGAATTTCCCCGTTTCGTCACCTCCGTCAGTCGCGTCGGCCGCGAACGCCAACTGTTCCGGCGGCGTCTTCACCCACCGATATCGACTCACCGTCCCCCACCCGTACCGACGGTAGAAGGGGTGTTCGAACGGCCACAGCACGGAGTACCGAATCTCGTCTTCCCGGTACTCCGTCAGCGACTCGCGGAGGAGCCGCTCGATGTGGCCCTGGCGCCGGTGTTCCGGCGGGGAGGCGACCGCGGAGAGGCCGGCGGCGTCGCGATCGCGCCCGCGGATCCGGAGCGTGAAGTCGTGGTGGCCGCACACCGCGACCGCCTCCTCGCCGTCGAACAGCCCCCGGTACTCGGCGAGGTGCTCGCGGTCGTCGTCGTCGGCCTCGGGGTCGTACGGCCCCTGCTCGGGAGAGAAGGCGTACCGCATGAACGCGCTGAACTCGTCGTCGCGCTTCTCCGGGAAGGGCCGGTAGTCGAGGTCGCCCATACGCCGTCGGCACCCGGGAGCCTGATAAGTGTTCCCGGCGCCTGCGTGTGGTTCTCACGCCACCGCCGCCCGCGGCCGGTCGCGCGGCCGGCTTAGTCGAACCGGCCGCGGCGGTACTGGACCGGCCACTCGACGTCCGCGCCGAGTTCGTGGGCGGCCTCTAGCGGCCAGTGCGGATGGCGGAGCAGCTCGCGGCCCAACGCCACGAGGTCGGCCCGCTCGTTCCGCACGAGGGCGTCGGCGTGGGTCGGCTCCGTGATCCCGCCGACCGCGGCGACGGGCACGTCGGTCCCCTCGCGGATCGCCTCGGCGTACGGCACCTGGTATCCCGGCCCCGCGCTCGGGAGCTCCTGGTCCGGGTGGATGCCGCCGCCGGAGACATCTATCAGGTCGGCGCCGGCGTCGGCGAGGAGGGGGGCCAGCCGCACCGAGTCGTCCACGTCCCACGACTCGCGGTCGGGGAGCCAGTCGGTCGCGGAGATGCGGACGAAGACGGGTTTCCCGTCCGGCCAGATGTCGCGGACGGCCGCGACGACCTCGCGCAGGAGTCGCGTGCGGTCCTCGAAGCTTCCACCGTACTCGTCGTCGCGGTCGTTGGTGACGGGCGAGAGGAACTGGTGGAGGAGGTAGCCGTGGGCCGCGTGGACCTCCGCGACCTCGAACCCGGCGTCGCGCGAGCGTTCCGCGGCGGCCGCGAACGCGTCGATCACCTCGTCGATCCCCGCCTCGTCCAGCCGGCGGGTGTCGGCGAGTCCGTCCTCGCCGACCTCCGCGTGGGGGTAGGGCTCGCCGGTCGCGGAGACGGTCTCCCACCCGTCCGCCTCGTCCCCCGGAATGGGGTCGCCCCCCTCGGCCGGCGGCCGGTGTGAGGCCTTCCGACCGGCGTGTGCCAGTTGGATCCCCGGCGCCGCACCCTGCGACCGGACGAACTCGACGATCGGTTCGATCGCCTCGGCGTGCTCGTCGGACCAGATCCCGAGGCAGTCCGGCGTGATCCGTCCGCGGGCCTCGACCGCGGTCGCCTCCGTCATCACGACTCCGGCGCCCCCGGCGGCGCGGGCGCCGAGGTGGACCCGGTGCCAGTCGGTGGCCAGGCCGTCGTCGGCGGAGTACTGACACATCGGCGACAGCATGATGCGGTTCCGGAACTCGGTGTCGCGAAGCGAAAGCGGCGTGAACAGCGTGTCGGTCACGGATCGGCGCACGACCGCCGCGACGTAAGGCCCTCCGATCCCCCGCCCGGATCGCCGCCGCTGGTTTAGGCCGACCGAAATCTATATGCCCGCCGCTCCCTGAGCGGGGTGTAATGACAACGGGAGACCGGATCGAGCCGGACGCCGAGCCGGCGACCGAGGAGCGACCGACGGTCGCCGCGACCCGCTGCTCGGAGGAGCGGACCGTCTTCGCCGAACAGGGCAACACCGACGCGTGGATCGCGACCGACCTCACCGTCGATCTCGAACGGTAACGCGTCCTCAACGGCGCTCGACCGGCGCGGCGTCTCCTCCCGCCCAGCCCGTCGTGTTCACTCTTCCGAGCGGAGCGTCTCTCCGGTCGAACCGGCGGTCCGCGGCGTCGCAGCCGTTCCCGTGCCCCCTTCTTCCCTGCGCTGCGCGTCGGCGAGCGCGCGGATCCGGTCGAGGATCGCGTCGTATCGCCCGCGGTCGGATCCCTTCTCGAAGTAGGCGTCCGCGCCGGCGCCGAACGCCGCCGCCTCGCACTCCTCGCTCGGACACGTGCTGTGGAACACGACCGGGAGCGCCGGGTCGACCTCGCGCAACCGTTCGGTGAGGTCGACGCCGTGCCCGTCCGGGAGCCGCTGTTCGGTCACGACGCAGTCGACCGCGACCCGCTCGCCGCCGACCTCGATGCCGGTCTCGATGGCGTCGACCCCGTCGGCGAGGCGCTTCACGGACCGGACGTGGACGCGGTCCGTGATCCGCTCGGCGAACGTCTCGAAGAGCTCCGCGGAGCGGGCGTCGGGCTCGATCTGGAGGACGGCGATCGGCGCTTCGCGGTTCTCCTCGCTGACGGTCGTTTCGACTCGGTCGGTGGCTGCGGTCGTGTCCGCGTGTGTTTCGGACGGCGGTGTCTGGTCGGTCATGGGTTGTGGCGCTGGCGACGACTCGTCGAAGAATAACTTACTACGACGGTTGTAATCCTTCTACCAACAGTAGCCGCGGGAACGGTATAATAATTCCGCGATCACCGTTGTCACGCCCCTCAAACGCGATTATCCGGTAGTATTAGGTGAAAATTCCCGGACGTACGGAGGATTTCTCTCTCTGGGCCGCACGCGGCGCGACGCCGTGGGCGCGCGGCTCACACCGGAGTGCCCGCTGACGGGATCGAGCGTCGCCGAAGGGCCCGTTACGCGTCGAACGCCGCCGGCCGAGAGGCCTCAGGCGAACAGGTCGCGCGCCTCCCGGACCGCGTCGACCAGGGCGTCGACCTCCTCGACGGTGTTGTAGAAGTAGAAGGAGGCGCGCGCGGAGGCGGCGACGCCCATCTCGTCGTGGAGCGGCTGCGTACAGTGGTCCCCGGCTCGGATCGCGACGCCGTAGTCGTTGAGGATGCTGGAGAGGTCGTGGGCGTGGACGCCGTCGACGTTGAACGCGACGAGGCCGCCGCGGTCGTCCCCGGGCGGGCCGTATATCTCGACGCCGCCGAGTTCGTCGAGTTCGTCGTACGCGTACTCGGCCAGCAGGTCCTCGTGGGCCTCGATCCGGTCCATACCGATCGCTTCGACGTACTCGATCGCGGCCGCGAGGCCGATCCCCTGAGCGATGGATGGGGTTCCGGCCTCGAACTTCCACGGCAGGTCCTCCCACGTGGAGTCCTCGAAGGAGACCCGCCGGATCATGTCCCCGCCGTAGAGGTACGGGCTCATCTCGTCGAGGATCTCCTCGCGACCGTAGAGGACGCCGATCCCGGTCGGGCCGCACATCTTGTGGCCGGAGAAGGCGAGGAAGTCGACGTCGAGCTCGTCGACGTCGACCGGGCGCGTCGGCACCGACTGCGCGGCGTCGGCGAAGACGTACGCGCCGTGATCGTGGGCCAGGTCGGCCAGCTCCCCGATCGGGTTCACGGTGCCGAGCGTGTTCGAGACGTGGACGACCGACACCATCTCGGTGTCGTCGTCGACGAGCTCCGCCGCGTGGTCCATGTCGAGCCGCCCCTCGTCGGTGACGTCGATGAAGCGCACGTCGGCGCCCGTCCGCTTGCCGATCTGCTGCCAGGTGACGAGCGAGGCGTGGTGTTCCATCTCGGAGAGGACGACGTTGTCGCCGGGGCCGAGCTCCTCCAGCCCCCAGGCGTACGCGACGAGGTTCATCGCCTCGGTCGTGTTCTTGGTGAAGACGATCTCCTCGCGGCCCGCCGCGCCGATGAAGTCGGCGACCGCGTCGTGGGCCTCCTCATACGCGACGGAGGCCTCCTGGCTCAGCTGGTGGATCCCCCGGTGGACGTTCGCGTTGTAGCTCCGGTAGTAGTCGGAGATGGCGTCGACGACCGGGTCGGGCGTGTGCGAGGTCGCTGCGTTGTCGAGGTAGACCAGCGGGGTGTCGTCGCCCGCGCCCTCGCCGGCCGTCTCCGGGTCGCCGCCGACCTGCCGATCGAGGATCGGGAAATCGGCGCGGAGCGCCTCCACATCGAACGGGTACTGTTCGTGGACTCCCATTATCTGTTATCAGGCCCCGAGCACTAACACACCTTCGGTCCGGTACGTCTTGCGGGTATCGCAGACGCGCGATATCGGCCGGTCCGCGGCGGGGTACCCCCCGGATCCGCCCCGCGGCGACTTGCGCCTCGGACCGCCCGGCACCTCCTCGGACCCGCCCCCGCTCCGACGACTCCCGCGGCCGTCTACTCCCCCCAGTCCGGATTCGCCCGCGGCGGCGAGAAGATGTCGAAGCCGACGACCGGCTCGTCCGTCCGGTTCTCGGCCGCGTGCGGCTCGCCGCCGGGGATCACGTAGGTGTCGTCGGGGCCGACGACGCGCTCCTCGCCGTCCGCGACGAACGTCAGCCGCCCGGCCGTGATCACGCCGACCTGCTCGTGCGGGTGGTCGTGTTCGGGCACCGTCTCGCCCGGTTCGATCTCGAACCGCTGGATGCTCACGTCGTCGCCGACGGCCCCCTGCGTGAGGAACACGCCGTCGACCGCCTCGACCGCCTCCGCGTCCGCGTCGGGTGCGACGTCCATACGGTCCCCCGCGACCCCGAGCCACCTAAATCCGCGGGCACGGGCAGTCGGCGCCGGGAGGGTCGGACCGCACCGTCGGCGTCTCCGACCCAGCCGCCGTCACGGGAACGGGTGGTACGGCCGGTCGAGCGCGGGCTCGAACCCCATCGACCGCGGCACCTCGCGGGCGCGGTCGCCGAAGAACGGGTCGCCGGTGAACAGCGGCTGTGCGCCCGGCACGAGCACCCGCGCGGCCTCGAAGCCCACCGCAGCGAGGTCGCGGGTCGTCACCCGGGCGACGTACGGGTCGAGCCCGACGGCCTCGACGCGGTCGACGACGGCCGACAGCTCGGCCTCGCCCGTCAGCTCCGGCTCCCCGAGCCCCTCGGCCGAGACGGACGCGTCCGGGTCGAAGAACGCGGCCGTCTCCCCGGGCAGGTCGGCGTGGTGGCCGATCGCCGCCCCCTGCTCGTCGGCCGCCTCCCGCCCCATCGAGCGGAGCTCGGTCCAGTTCTGGAGCGCCTCGGCGAGCGCGCTCCGCGCCGCCGCGGCCGGGTCGAGGTCGGCGCCCGACCCCGCGGCGAACCGCGGCCAGTCGCCCTCGCGGCTGACCCCGACCGCGACGACGGGCACGTCCACGTCGGTCGTGACGAGCAGCGGCGTCACCGACAGCGACTCCGCCCGCGCTCGCTTCTCCAGTTCGGCGAAGCCCGGGTCGTCGACGTCGAGCCCGAGCGGCTCCGTCGTGGAGTACCAGCTCGTCATCGTCGCGTCGCGCTCGATCGCCTCGTACAGCCCGGAGAGCGCGGCGTCCGGACCCGAGCTACCGAGGCCGAGCCCGGTCGTGATCGGCGGCCGGTACCGCCGCTCCGGCGGCGGGAAGTGAACGAACTCCGCCGGGAGGCTCGCCGGTTCGCCCGTCCCGAGTCGTTCGCCGCGGACCCACGGGAGCCGGTCGTCGCGGTCGTACGCCTCGGCGCCGTCGGGGCGGACGAACGCGTCCGGGGTGACCGGGTTCGGAACGTTCGCGGCCGGCGCGCGCGTGAACGACGCCTCGCGGTAGACGCCCGCCGCGTACCGCTCTAGCCCCTCGCCGAGCGCCTTCATGAACGCGGCGTCCCAGTCGGCGGCCGCGCCACCGCCGAAGTCCGCCGCGTCGGCGTCGGAGAACGGGGTGGTGTCCGCGACCCGCGCGACGTAGTACGGCACGGGGAACGACTCCTGCTCGCCGACCTCCGCCAGCGCGCCGATCCGGCGGTCGACGGCGCGCTCCGCCCGGTCGATCGCCTCGTCGAGGCCGCGGTCGGCGTGGTCGCGCGGGAGCGCGTCCCCGGGGCCGTCGCCGCAGCCGCACCCCGGTACCGGGAGGAGGGTCCGCTCGCCGCCCGGCACCTCGACGACGGTGTCCGCCACCGGGTCGCCCGCCAGGAGCCGGATCGTCCGGCGTCCGGCCACCGCGCCGGCGTAGCGCACGGCGGACCGGCGGCCGGTCGGCGCGTCGGCGGGCTCCGCCCCGCCGCTCTCGACCCGGGCGCGCAGGCAGTCGTAGCAGGCGTCGTCGAAGACGGTCACGGCGGCGTCGAGGTCGGCGAGGGGGACGCCGCCGAGCCCACCCACCTCGACCGCGACCCACCGATCGAGCATGTCGTCCGCGGCCCCGAACGTCGCCGACCCGGCGGTGTCGACGACGACCGCGGCGTCGAATCCGTCGAGGAGGTCGGCCTCGACCGGCATCGCGTTCACGTCGACGTCGCCGAGCGCGGCTTCAGCGGCCTCGACCGCGGGGCCGTCGCCGACAAGTCCGATGTCCATACCCGGTCGACGCGAGGCGGCGAAAAAAAGCCGCGGGTCCGCGGCGCGCGGCGGCTCGTTCGGCGCGTCCGCGGAGGGAGTCCGAGAGCGCTCGCGGGCGCGCTCAGGCGGGCGTCGCCGCCAGCATCTCGGCGGCCTCGGCGGCCAGCTCTGCGGCGTCGATGTCCCGGAGCCGGTCGTCGCCGAGCTTCAGGCGGAGCCGCGGTCGGCCGACGTCGATCGGGACCTTCTCCGTGTCGATGATCCCCTGATCTTCGAGGCGCGTCTTCGTCCGGGAGAACGTCGCCTTCGAGGCGATACCGACGTCCTCGCCCCACTTCGAGATGTCGTAGAGGAGCACGTCGTTCTTCGCCGCGACGAGCAGCGAGACGGTCACCTCGTCGAGGTCCACCCCGTCGTCGCGCTCGGTCGCGTCGAGGACGGCGTCGAAGTCCGACCGGGCCTCCTCACCGATCTCGGACTCCAGCGTCTCGCGGACCCGGGCGATCGCCGGCGTTCGGAGCGCGTACGCCTCTGCGTCGTCGAAGGCGGCGCGCTGGGTCTCGTACACCTCTTCGACGAACTCCGCGTCGTCGGTCGAGAGCGCGGCGACGCCCTCCCCCGCGGTGACTAGGGCGACGACCCGAGAGGGCGAGACGAACAGGGCGTTGTCGACCTCCCCGTCCAGCACTCGGATGTCCAGGTCGCCGTCGGCGACGAGGTCCGCGGCCCGGGACGCGACGACGAAGTCGTCGAGCACGTCCTTCAGGGTGCGTTCGTCGGCGAGCATCGACAGCTTCGGGAGGTCGTCCCACCCGACGGCCGTCTCGACCAGCGATACGATCGTCTCTGCGGCGGGGTCCACGACGAGCAGCTCGTCGTCGTCCCCGTCGAAGGCCGCTTCGAGCGCGGCCTCGACGTCGGCCGCCAGTAAATTCGATACCATTTGTCTCTCGGTATGAAAGCCGGTTGCGTATTTAATATTAACGGGGTTCATGGAACGAATAACCCGATAAGCGTGCTTGAGGCGGGTAAATTCGGCAGATCGGGGTTACCCAAGCGCAGTCGACGCGAGGCGGCCTCGCGTCCGGTCGCCGCGGGTCGCACGCGCGCCGGCGACGGAAGGATTAATGCGCGGTCGCGCCCGGGTTCGCACATGGACCACGAGCACGTCCGGGAGGTCGATCCGGCGGTCGCCGACGCGCTGGCGGGCGAGCGCGACAGACAGGAGCAGACGCTCGCGATGATCGCGAGCGAGAACCACGTGAGCGAGGCGGTGCTGGAGGCGCAGGGGAGTGTCCTCACCAACAAGTACGCCGAGGGCTACCCCGGGTCGCGCTACTACGCCGGCTGCGAGTACGCCGACGAGGTCGAGGAGCTGGCCATCGAGCGCGCGAAGGAGCTTTGGGGCGCCGACCACGTCAACGTCCAGCCGCACTCCGGCACGCAGGCGAACCAGGCGGTGTACTACTCCGTCCTCGAACCGGGAGACAAGATCCTGTCGCTGAAGCTCAACGACGGCGGCCACCTCTCGCACGGCCACCCCGCGAACTTCACGGGGCAGCTGTACGAGGTCGAGCAGTACGAGGTCGACCCCGAGACGGGGTACATCGACTACGAGGGGCTCCGGGAGGTCGCCGAGGAGTTCGACCCCGACATCGTCGTCTCGGGCTACTCCGCGTACCCGCGCGCCGTCGAGTGGGAGAAAATCCAGGCGGCGGCCAACGCGGTCGACGCCTACCACCTCGCGGACATCGCCCACATCACCGGGCTCGTCGCGGCGGGCGTCCACCCCTCGCCGGTCGGCGTCGCCGACTTCGTCACGGGCTCGACCCACAAGACGATCCGCGCCGGCCGCGGCGGGATCGTGATGTGCGACGCGGAGTTCGCGGACGACATCGACTCGGCCGTCTTCCCCGGCGGGCAGGGCGGCCCGCTGATGCACAACGTCGCCGGCAAGGCGGTCGGGTTCAAGGAGGCCTTAGAGCCCGAGTTCGAGGAGTACGCCCAGCAGGTCGTCGACAACGCGGAGGTGCTCGCCGAGACGCTTCAGGAGCACGGGCTCTCTTTAGTCTCCGGCGGGACCGACAACCACCTCGTGTTGGCCGACCTGCGCGACTCCCACCCCGACCTCTCCGGCGGGGACGCGGAGGACGCGCTCGCGGCCGCGAACATCGTCCTCAACGGGAACACGGTCCCCGGCGAGACGCGGTCGGCGTTCGACCCCTCGGGGATCCGCGCGGGCACCGCCGGGCTCACCACCCGCGGCTTCGACGCCGACGCGATCGAGGAGGTCGGCGACCTGATCTACCGCGTCGTCGACGACGTCGACAGCGACGACGTCATCTACGAGGTCGGTGAGCGCGTCGTCGAGCTCTGCGAGGCGCACCCGCTGTACGAGTAACCGACCGCTCCGATGCGGGATCGCCCTGTCGCGAGACCGCACCGGCGCGGACGAATCCGTGCGTAAAAGTGGGGCCGGCTCGCAGGGGTCGGTATGGACGCTCCGCCGTTTCTCGCCGCCCGCCTCGACCGCGGCGCCGCGCCGTTCGCCGTCGGGGACGTGATCGCGTTGATCCTGTTACTGACCGTCGGGACGCTCAACCACCAGACCGTCGAGTTCCTCACCGCGAACCCGCTGTACTTAGCGGGCGTGTTCGCTCCCTTCCTGATCGGCTGGGTCGTGGTCGCGCCGCTCGTGGGCGCCTACTCCGCCGGCGCGGTCGAGACCGCGAAGTCCTCGGTCCCGCTCGTGATCCGGTCGTGGATCCCGGCCGCGGTCGTCGGACTCGCGCTGCGCGCGTTCGTCTTCCGCGGCGGGGCCGAAGTCACGTTCGCCGCCGTCATGCTCGTGTTGGGATCCGTCGCCCTCGGCGGCTGGCGGGCCCTCTACTTCCGGTTCCGATAGTCACCCGCGCTCTCTGCGCGCCGAGCGCCCGACCGCGGTGCCTCGCTTCTCGCTGACGCGGTCGACCGGCCGACTGTGGTGTTGCTCTCCTTGCTGGCCGTTCTCCTCCCCGACTCTCTTCCCACTGGTCCCTCCTCTCGCCGACTACCCCTCCCGAGTCGACGGAGCCTCGGGCCAAGCCATAAGTTATGAGTAACATCCGCGTGTTCACGAACGAACTGCTCCCGAACCGCGGGAAAAATTTAATATGGATTTTCGACTACTAGCTAATGGAAGCATGACTGGATACTACGACTACGTGCTTGGGCTCATCCCGGTGGCGTTGATCGGTGTGACCGCCTCGCTCACGCTGGTCGGACTGTCGTTGACGTCGGCGCTCCCGGTCGGTGCCGTCGCCGCGGCCACGGTGATGGCTCACGCGATGTTCGTCCGAAATCCAGTCGCGGACGGCGCCCCCGAACGGCGGCCGTTCGACGGCGACGCCGGCGAGCGCTCCGCGGGCGGCGGTTCCTCGGCGGGCACCGCCGACTGAGGCGCGGAGTGATTCCCGGTCGCCGCGGCGTCGCGTTTCCGGCCGCCGCGTCCTGTACCGTTTAGTCCCCGCGCCACGAGTGGCCGACTATGACGGAGACCCTGTTCCTCACTAGCTCCGAGGTCGACGACCTCGCGGACCCGGCCGACTACGTCGCCGCCGTGCGCGACGCGTACCGACAGGTGGGCGAGGGAGCGCCCGCCGAGCCGCGGACGAAGCTCCTCAACCGCGAGCCGCCGGGCATGCTCACCACCTACGCCGCCCTCCTCCCGGAGACGGGCGCGATGGGCGGGTACACCTACTCGGCGGGGTTCGGCGCGGGCGACGCGTGGTTCATGACGCCGCTGTTCGACGCCGAGTCGGGCGAACCGCTCGCGCTGCTCGACGGCGCGTCGATGAACCCGTTCAAGACCGGCGCCGCGGGCGCGGTCGCGGTCGACGCGCTCGCCCGCGACGACGCGACCGAGCTCGCCGTGATCGGCAGCGGCGCGCAGGCGCGCGGACAGGTCGCGACGACCGCCACGGTCCGCGAGTTCGAGGCGGTCCGCGTCTTCTCGCCGACCCGCGAGAACCGCCAGGCGTTCGCCGCCGACTTCGGCGACCGGCTCGCCGCCGACGTGACCGCGGTCGAGAGCGCGAGCGCCGCGCTGGCGGGGGCCGACGTGGTCATCACCGCGACGACCGCCAGCGACCCCGTGATCGCCGACGCCGACGTGGAGCCGGGGACTCACGTCACGGCGATGGGCCAGTACCACCCGGAGAAGAACGAGCTCCCGCCCGAGCTCGTCGCTCGGGCGACGTACGTCCCCGACCTGAGGGCGCGCGCGACGCAGGACGCCGGCTCGTACCTCGCCGCGGTCGAGGCCGGCCTGATCGAGGCGGGCGAGGGGATCGCCGCCGACCTCGGCGCGGTCGTCGCGGGCGACCACCCCGGCCGGGCGAGCGACGACGCGGTGACAGTCTTCGACTCCGGCGGCACCGGCGTCGAGACGGTCGCGGCCGCGCACATGCTGTACGAGCGCGCGAGCGAGAAGGGTCGGGGGCAGACCATCGACTTCGCGCCCGCGAGCGAGGCGCTGACTGGCGAGTAGGCGGGGGTTGAAGTGGCGCGCCGCCGACCAGCCGGTATGCTGATCGGCATCGTCTCAGACACGCACGACGACTCGGCCGCGGTCGAGGCGGCCGTCTCGCTGTTCGAGCGCGAGGGGGTCGACGCGGTCGTCCACTGCGGCGACTTCGTCGCGCCCTTCTCAGTGACCCCGTTCGACGCCGACTTCGCGTTCCACGCGGTCCGCGGGAACAACGACGGCGAGTGGGCGGTCGAGTCGACCGTCGAGGAGTTCGGCACCTACCACGGCGAGGCTGCCGCGCTCTCGTTCGGCGGCGGAGACGGAGCGGGTGACGCCGTCGACGTCGCGGTCACCCACGGCACGAGCGACCTCGTCGTCGACGCGCTCGTCGACTGCGGCGACTACGACTACGTGCTCCACGGGCACACCCACGCGCACGGCGCCGAGGCGCGCGGCGGGACCGTCCGGGTGAACCCCGGCGGGCTCCCGATCCCGGTCGACGGCGCGGACGACGCGTTCCGCGTGGCGACGCTCGACACGGCGGCCTCCGGCGTCGACGCCGTGACCCACCACGTCCTCGACCGCTGACGCCCCGTGGTAACGGACGCGCCGCTCGCACCCCGAGTTTTATCGCCGCTCGCTCGCTCCGTACGTCCATGAGACACGCACAGGGCCCGCTCCTCACGATCGACCTGACGGAGCGGACCGCGTCGACGACCCGGATCGACGACCGGCTGGCGTCGTTCGTCGGCGGCCGCGGGCTCAACACGTCGCTCGCGTACGACCGGATCCCGTTCGACGCCGACCCGCTCGGCCCGGAGAACCGCCTCTTCCTCTCGACGGGTCCGATGCAGTACTCGACGACCTCCTACACCGGCCGGATGGCCGCCACGGCCGTCTCGCCGCTCACGAACGGCCTCTGCTCGTCGAACGCTGGGGGATTCCTCTCGCGGAACTTCACCGGCGCGGGGTACGCGGCCGTCGAGATCACGGGCGTGAGCGACGACCTGCTCGCGGTCCACGTCCGCGAGGTCGGGCCGGACGGCGAGCCGGACGTGACCTTCGAGGCGGTCGACGACCTGGAGCAGGCCGAGGTGTCGGCGGTCTCCGATCGGTTCGCCGAGACGCACGACCTCGGTCCCGAACACGTCGCCTGCGTCGGGCCCGCGGGCGAGAACGAGGTCCGCTTCGCGTCGGTCATGACCTCCGACACCCGGGCGTTCGGCCGCGGCGGGCTGGGCGCCGTCCTCGGTGCGAAGGGCGTGAAGGCGCTCACGTTCGCCGGCGACGCGGACGCCGAAATCGAGGTCGACTGGCCCGACGAGGCGGCCGAGGTCCACCGCGAGGCGGCCACCTCCGACTCGATCATGAAACGGCAGGGAACGACGAGCGTGACGGAGCTGGCGAACGAGGTCGACGCCCTCCCGTCGTACTACTTCGCGGAGACCTCCTTCGAGGGCGTCGAGGGCATCTCCGGCGACCGCGTCGAGGAGAAGAAGTACGAGAAGGGGACCTGTTCGCAGTGCGCGTTCGCCTGTAAGCTCCCCACCCGCGACGAGGCGACCGGCGTCGAGACGGAGGGGCCGGAGTTCGAGACGGTGATGGCGTTCGGCTCGAACGCGGGCGTCGACGACGTGGTCGACGTGATGCGCGCCAACGAGCTGTGCGACGAGCTCGGGATGGACACCATCTCCTGTGGCGACGTCGTCTCCATGTTCTTAGAGAGCGAAGACGAGTTCGGCAACGCGGACCTCGTCCGCTCGCTCGTCGAGCAGATCGCCTATCGCGAGGGCGTCGGCGACAAGCTCGCGGAGGGCGTCCACCGCGCACACGAGGAGTTCGGCGCGGACGACTGGACGGTCAAGGGGATGGCCTTCTCCGGCCACGACGGCCGCGCGCTCAACGGGCAGGGACTCGCGTTCGCGACCGCGAACCGCGGCGCGGACCACATGTACGGGGAGTTTTACCCCTACGAGTACCCGCTCGTCGACCCCGACGAGGCGTTCGACCCGCAGGGCCTCGACGGGAAGCCGCCGAAGCTCGTCGCGAAGGAGAACCGCAACGCGGTCCTCGACTCGGCGGTGGTCTGCAAGTTCTCGCGGGGAACCGTGACCGACGACCGGCTCGCGGCGCTGCTCGACGCCGACTACGACGACCTCCAGTCGCTCGGCGCCCGGGTCGTCGAGTTAGAGCGCGCGTTCAACAACGCCCGCGGCTTCGACCGGAGCGACGACACGCTCCCGTACGCCGACGCCATCGACGGGTTCGACGCGGCGCTCTCCGAGTACTACGCGCTCCGCGGCTGGAACGACGACGGCACCGTCCCGGGTCACGGCGACGGGCTCGACCCGGCCGGCGCGGCGCCCGCCGACGACTGACGGGCGCGCTCGGCCCGCGCCTCCGCCCGCCTACCCGTCGCCCGGGTCGAGGTCGACGCCGCGGAACTCGAACCGGGCCCCGCCGGCCTCGCTCTCGGCGAGCTCGACCGCCCAGCCGTGCGCCTCCGCGACCTCGGCGACGATCTTCAGTCCGAACCCGGTCCCGTCGTGGTCCGTCGTCACGCCCGCCTCGAACACCTCTCCGCGGTCTCCGGGGTCGACGCCGGGGCCGTCGTCTTCGAGGTAGAAGCCGTCGTCGAGCGCCCCGACCGTGACCGCCACGTCGGGTCCGGCGTGGGCGACCGCGTTGGCGATGAGGTTCTCGAGGGCCTGTCGCAGGCGGCTGCGGTCCGCGGCGACGACGGCGTCCGTCTCGACCGCGATCGTCGCCGACTCGGTGTCGACGGTCTCCCAGCACTCCGCGACGAGGTCGGGCAGCGCGACGGGCTCGGTCTCGTCGATGCTGGCGCCCTGCCGCGCCAGCGCGAGCAGGTCCTCGATGAGCACGTCCATCCGGTCGAGCGAGCGCTCGACCGCGCCCAGCTCCTCCACGTCGACCGACTCCTCCGCGAGCCGCTCCGTGACGATCTCGAGGTTTCCAGTGGCGACGTTGAGCGGACTTCGGAGGTCGTGCGACACGAGGCTGGCGAACTCCTCTAACCGGTCGCGCTCGCGCGCGATCTCCGCCTCGCGCCGCCGGAGCTGCCGCTCCCGCTCGATGCGGACCAGCACCATCGTCACCGTCGCCGCCCAGATGCGCGCCACCGCGAGGTCGGAGTCGTCGAAGGCCTCCGGGGCCGTCGCGCCGACGTTCAACACGCCGTACCGCCCGAGCGGGACGACGAGCTCGCTCCGGATCGTGGCGTCGTCGCTGTGGCGGTCGGGGTCGTCGTGGACGTCCGCGACGTACGTCGGCTCGCCGCTCTCGAAGACCTCCCAGGTGATGCTCGGCTCGTCGGCCGCGAACGTCGGATGCTCGCCGACGACGTCGTCCGCGGTGTCCGTCCAGACGATCGGTTCGAGCGCGTTTTCCCGCTCGTCGTACAGCCATATCGCGGCGATCGGGTGGCCCAGCACGTCGTCGACGTACGACACCGCCGCCTCGGCGGCCGTCTCCCTGTCGGTCGTCTTCAGCAGCTCTCTGGTCGCCTCGTGGAGGGATTCGAGCGTCTTCGTGCGGCGCTGGAGCGCCAGCCGCCGCGTTCGCTCGTTCGTGACGTCGATCGCCGTGACGACCGCGTACGGGTCGCCACCGATCTCGAACGGGCCGACGCTGACCCGAACCGGGACGAGGACGCCGTCCCCGCGGCGCACGGCCAGTTCGAACCCGTCCGCCATCGACCGCGCCTCGCCGGCGCGCGTCGTCTCGATCAGCGCCGTCACGTCGTGTCGAGACCCGTCTCGTTCGGCTCTCGCCTCCTCGCCGCCAAGGGGGGCACTCTCCTCGCCGTCTCCGGGTGCGCTCCCCTCGGCACCCCCCGGCGCAACCCCCTCCGCGTCTCCGGCTGCGCCCGCTTCGCCGTCGTCTCGGTCGACGACGGAGGGCGGCGACGCGACGCGTCCCCAGTCCAGTTCGGTCGGATCCTCGAAGACGTCGCCGATCGCTCGGCCGGAGAGGTCGTCCGGATCGATCCCGAACACTGTCTCAACGCTCGGCGTCCCGGCGTGGACGACCCCATCGCCGTCGACGATGAGGGTCGGGTCGGGCGTCGCGTTGATCGCTTCCGGAAAGTGGTCCATGGTCACTCTTCTGCCGGCTCGTGGACGTGGCCGCACTCGGGGCAGCGCACCTCCTCGCCCCGGAGGTCGGCCGAGGAGGCTCGCACCTCGCGCATCACCTCGCTGATCCTGTCTTCGGCCTCCAACTCGTCGGCGACGGCGAGGTCGACGCCCTCGACCTCCAGGAGGAACTTCGCGACCTCGGTCACCTCGTACATCATCTCGTCTAAGTCCTCGGCGGTGAAGAACCCGGACATCGCGCCGTAGAGAAACGTCGCCCCCGCCTTCGTCACCTTCTCCTCGAAAGAGTAGCGCGCCTGGTTCACCGCCTGCGGCGTGTACGTGTCGGTCATGAAGGGGATGAGCTCCGGGAGGTTCTCGCCGATCTTCGTCATCTCGACGCCGGTCTCCGTCCGGAAGTCGGCGCAGAGCCGGGCGATCGCCCACTCGCGGGCGGTGATGTACGTCCGGTCGCGGAGGAACTCGTTGACGCGCTCGTAGCGCGCGCCGTCCATCTTCTTGAACCGCTCGTACTTGCGGACATCCCGCGGCACGTCGTCGGTCGCGTCCGCCTCGTCTCCGGACGCCCCCGACGCCCCGGCGGTCGTCTCCGCGTCCGGTTCGTCGCCGGCGTGCGGATCGGGGTCGCCGTCGTCGTCGGAGGGTGACCGGTCCGTGGCGGCGTCGCCGGTCCCGTCGGCCGAGTCGGCCGTCGAGCCGGAGGGATCGCTCATACGTGCGACACTCCGCGGGCGAACAAAAGCCTTGTCGGTGGCGGTCCGCTCGGAGATCCACTTTTGTACCGTCGCGTGGAGGGGTTGGGCATGAAGGTGCTCTGCGGGATCGGCGGCAGCGACGACTCGTTCCGCGCGCTCGACCGGACGGTCGAGCGCGCGGCGGTCGCGAGCGACGACCTGACGATCGCGGTGGTGGACAACGAGGACTCCTCAGTGTCCCCCGACGAGGTCGTCGAGCGCGCCGAGGCGGCGGTCGAGGAGGCGGCGATCGACGCGGAGGTGCGACGCGTCGAGGGCGACCCCGGGAGTCGGCTGGTGGACATCGCCGAGACGGAGGGGTTCGAGGAGATCGTCTTGGGCGGCGGACACACGAGTCCGATGGGGAAGATCACGATCGGGTCGATCGCGGAGTTCGTCCTGTTGAACGCCAAGACATCGGTCACGCTGGTCAGATGAGCGACCGAGGCTACCCGGACGCGGTGGCGGACGAGTTCCCGCCGCCGCCGACCGCGTTCACCGACCGCGAGGACCGCCGGATCGAGGTCCGGCCGTACGAGGGCGACCCGGCGGCCAGGGAGTCGTTGGTCGAGATGTACGACGCCTTCGACCCGGCGGACCGCGCGCAGGGGATCCCGCCCGGCGGCGAGGAGCGCATCCGCGAGTGGCTCGACGCCATCCTCGCCGACGACTGCTACAACGTGATCGCCTGGTGCGACGACGCGGCCGCCGGCCACGCGACGCTCGTCCCCGACGGCGACGCCTACGAGCTGGCGATCTTCGTCCATCAGGAGTACCAGCGTGCCGGGATCGGCACCCACCTCATCCGCGGACTGCTCGGCCACGGGCAGGCGAACGGCGTCGAGAAGGTGTGGCTCACGGTGGAGCGGTGGAACCGCGCCGCCGTCTCCTTGTACAAGAAGATCGGCTTCGAGACCTCCGACGCCGAGAGCTTCGAGCTGGAGATGGGGCTGCGGCTGCGCGCCGACGGGGAGACGGCCGCGGAGGGAGACGCGTCCGCGACCCCCGACGAGTCCGACGCCGACGAGTAGGGTTGGCCGGAATCTTCAAGCCTTTAGGGGCGGCCCGCGACCGCTCCGATATGAGTCACCGAATTCTGCTGCTGGGGGCGCCGGGTGCCGGGAAAGGGACGCAGAGCGCGAAGCTGGCCGACGCGTACGGCGTCGAGCACGTCACGACCGGTGACGCGCTCCGCGCGAACAAGGACATGGAGACGGAGTACGGCACGCCGCGCTCGTTCATGGAGGCGGGCGAGCTGGTGCCGGACCCGGTCGTCAACGAGATCGTCGAGGCCGCGATCGGCGACGCCGACGGGTTCGTCCTCGACGGCTACCCGCGCAACCTCGATCAGGCGGAGTACCTCTCGGAGATCACCGACCTCGACGCCGTCATCCTCCTCGACGTCGACGAGGAAGTGCTCGTCGACCGGCTCACCGGGCGCCGCGTCTGCGACGACTGCGGCGCGAACTACCACGTCGACTTCCAGCCGCCCGAGGAGCCGGGCGTCTGCGACGAGTGCGGCGGCGAGCTGATCCAGCGCGAGGACGACACCGAGGAGACCGCCCGCGAGCGGCTCGACGTGTTCTACGACAACACCGAGCCCGTGATCGACCACTTCCGCGACGAGGGCGTCCTCGTCGAGGTCGACGGCGAGGCGACCCCGGACGAGGTCTTCGCTCGGATCCGCGATGTCGTCGAGAGCTAATCCGCCGCGTGGCCGGGAGCTAATCCGCCGCGTGGCCGGGAGCCAATCCGCCGCGTGGCCGGGAGCTAATCCGCCGCGTGGCCGGGAGCCAATCCGCCGCGTGGCCGGGTGTCAGTCCGACCGGCGCCGGGGGCCGACCGAGCGACGATCCTACAAGGTTCTTAACCGTCGACCGCTAACCGGCCGCTAATGAGCAAAGTCGAACGGCGAGTCCGCTCGCTGGTCCGCGAGGACGGCGAGATGCGGGACGCCATCGAAACCGTCCTCGACAACGCTAGCGGCGGCGAGGTGCGTTGGGTCGACGTCCGCGACCAGATCACCAGCGGACAGTGGGGCCGGCTCATCGAGAAGGAGATCCTCGTCGACGGCGAGGAGGGCTTCGCGCTTGCCGACCGCGACGACATCGAGGCCGGGATGGAGGACGACTCGGGCGGCGGCGACGTTGAGACGCCGGAGACGACCTCCTGGTCGAAGTGGGATAAGCTGGCCGGGCTGGCGACGCTCGGCGCGTTCGTCGGCTACGCGGTCTCGCCGGTCCGGAACGCGATCGCCGGCGGCATCGACGTCGTCCTCGGCCCCCTTCTGAACGTCGTCCCCTTCTACGTCGTCATCATGGTCATCGCGCTCGGCACGGGGATGTACTCGACGCTGCTGCGCGCCGGGCTCATGGACATGGAGAAGATGGGCGCGTATCAGGAGCGGATGAAGGACATCCAGGAGCGCCGGAAGGAGGCCGAGAAGCGCGACGACGACGAGGCGCTCGACGAGATCCAAGAAGAGCAGATGGAGGCGATGGGCGACCAGCTCGGCATGTTCAAAGAGCAGTTCCGCCCGATGGTGTGGATCATGTTCCTCACCATTCCGGCGTTCCTCTGGATGTTCTGGGTGATCGGCTACCGCGGGTCTGAGGCCGCGTACCCGGCCGTCGCCGCCCAGGAGCTCGTCGTCCCGCTCGCGGGCACCGTCACCTGGGACACGGGGATCGTCGGCCCGATCCAAATGTGGATCCTCTGGTACTTCCTCTGCTCGATGGCGTTCACCCAGCTCGTCCAGAAGAGCCTCAACATCGAGATGTCGCCGTCCGCCTCGTAGGCAGCGCCGCGCTCTCCGGCGCTCCCCCTCCGTTTCCCTTCGACGCCGCCGTTCTCCCTCTCACTCCCGTTCCGCGAGGAGCGCTTCCACCTCCTCGCGCGACGGGATCGACCCCATCCCGCCGACCGACCGGACCGAGAGCGCGGCGGTCGCGTTGCCGAACGCGACCGCCTCGCGGAGCGCCTCCGCGTCGGCTCCGGACTCAGACTCGGCACTCCCCGCGAGCCGCGAGAGCAGGCCCGCGGTGAACGCGTCGCCGGCGCCGGTCGCGTCGACCGCCTCCGCCGGGAACCCGTCGTGCCGGACCGTCGTGGCCCCCCATGGCGCGTCGTCGGTACTGACCGCGAGCGCGCCGTCGCGGCCGAGCGTGACGACGACGGTGTGGGGGCCGAGCGCGAGCAGGTCGCGGGCCAGTTCCCCGCCCTCGCTCGTCGACAGCCCGGCCGCGGCGGCGTCCTCGTCGCTACACAGCACGACGCCGCTCTCGGCGACCGTCTCGCGGACCGCGGTCGACGCCGCCTCCGCCGTCTCCGGCGGCACCAGATCGGAGCGGTAGTTCACGTCGAACGAGACGGGACACCCGGCGGCGGTTGCCGCCGAGCGGAGCTCGCGGGTGGCCGCCCGCCCCCGTAAGTGCGTCAGCGCCACGCCGCCGAGGTGGACCCACGGCGGTGCGCTCGCGCCCCCCGGCGACGCCGCGCCGTCGTCGCCCGTCAGCGCCTCGGTCGGGACTGCGTCCGGGTCGAACCCGAACGTCGCGTCGCGGTCGCCGTAGAAGGAGAACCGCGGCCCGCCTTCGCCGGGCGGCGACACCACGGCGACCGTCGTCTTCCCCTCGACGCGCTCGACGTGCGTCTCCGGAATCTCCGCCGCGGCGAGCGTCTCGGCGAGGAAGTCGCCGAACGCGTCGTCGCCGAGGCGCGTCCAGAACGCCGGCGGCGAGCCGAGCCGCGCGAGCCCGACCGCGACGTTGGCGGGCGCGCCGCCGGGCCGGTGGGCGTAGCTGTCGACCTCCCGCAGCGTCTCCCCGGAGTCGGGCACGAAGTCGACGAGCGTCTCTCCGGCGACGAAGATGCCGGCCATTGTCCTACTCGGCCGCCGCGGCCTCGTCGGCGCCGCTCGCCTCGGCCTCGACTTCCTCGGCGACGGCCTCGAACGCCGCGAGGATGACGCGCTTACACGCCTGTCCCTCGGTGCTCCAGTGGTGGGCGTAGTCCAGCATGTCGTCGTAGATGTCGGGCTTACAGCCCGCCGCCTGCGGGTGCCCGCCGCCGTTCACTCGGCCGGCGACCTCGTGGGCGTGCCGGAAGTCGTCCGACCCCCGGATCGAGGCGGAGCCGGCGGGCTTGACGATCACGGCGGCGTCGGCCCCCGCCTTGCGGAGGCGCTCCGCGACCTCGTTCTGCGAGCAGCGGCCGTAGGTGACCGCGACGCGCCAGTCGCCGACCTCATGCGTGACCGCGCGGTCGACCGCGAGGTCGATGCGCGCCTCCTTCTCGACCCGGCGCTCCGCGACGAACGACCGCACCGCTTCCGGGAGGTCGACGCCGTACGCGCCGACGACGGCCGCGTACTCCTCGGCGCCGGCCCAGTAGGAGTAGTCGGCGAGGTCGTCGGAGCGAGGGTCCTCCTTGAGCCAGAGGTCGTGGTCGCGCGTGACCTCGGCGAGCTCGGCCCAGCGGTCGTCGAAGGCGTAGTCGAGCGACCGGAGCGTCACGTCGGCGGTACACTCCTCGTCCGACTCGCCGACGACGAGGTCGACGCCGGCCTCGCGGACCGCGTCGGCGGTCTCGTCGTCCCACTGGTGGTGGTCGAACCACCGGATCGTGTCGGTCGAGTCAGCCAGCTCCGTTAACGGCTCCGCGATCCACTCGTAGTCGTCGGGGCAGAGGTCACAGACGAACAGGTCGATCCCGTCGTCGGCGTACTTTTCGACGCGTTCGAGCGCGGTGTCGATCGAGTACGGCCCCGCCGAGACCAGCCCGACCGGGGACTCGGCGTGGGCGTCGCCGAGGGGGTCGTCGTCGCCCTCCCCCTCGTCGTCCGCCGCGGGCTCGTCCGGCTCGTCGCTCCCGCTCTCGCCTTCGAGCCGGGCCGCGACGGCGTCCTCGAAGGGTCCGACGTCGAGGGCGGCGTCGTACGCCTCGCGGATCATCGCGGCGCAGGCGAGACCGTCGGCGTCGCCGTCGGCGATCACGACCGCCTCGCTGCCCTCGATCGCCTCCCTCGCCCGCCGCTCCGCGCGTTCGTCGTCCAGCGAGTCCGGGTAAAAGAAGCCCTTCCCCGGCAGCTTCGTGTACCGCGACCGGGGGGCATCCCCCGTCTCGATGAGGTCGTCGTCCATACCGTCGAGGCGGGCGGCAGCCGGAAAACTCCGCCGCTCTCGCGGCGAGCGGCGGTCGCGTCGCCTTCGCGACGCTCAGATCGTCGTCCGCCGAGGGTCCTCGTCGGTCAGCTGTCGGACCGTCAGCACCGGGACCGGGCAGGTCCGGACGACGCGCTCGGCGACGGAGCCGATGAGAAAGCGGTTCTCGCCGTGGCGGCCGCGGGTGCCCATCGCGACGAGGTCCGCGTCGGCAGACCGGGCGTACGCGTCGATCTCCGAGGCCGGACGGCCCTCGCGGACCTCGATGGTCACGTCGAGGTCGCCGTCGCGGTCGTGGGCCGCGTCCGCGACGCGGTCGAGCGCGTCGCTCCCCTGATCGTCGAGCGCGTCGCGGAGGTCCTCCCGGACCGTGTCGGGCGACGACTCCACCTCGCCGGCGTCGACGACGTACACCGCGTGGACCTCGGCGTCGAACCGCGCCGCCACGTCGACCGCGACCGAGACGGCCCGTTGAACGCTGTCGGAGCCGTCGGTCGCGACCACGATGGTGTCGAACATGGCCACCCGTTCGCCGCAACGACACCTAAAACCCGGCGGTCGGCGGAAGCGCACGCGGTCGGCGGACACGCCGACGGTTCGCCGCCGACTATGTCTAAAATCCTCGCCAGTCGGGCGCCGCTACGCCAGGAAGACGTGGCGCGGGCGATCGGCGAGCACGTCGCGGCCCCACTGGACGGTCTCGGAGAACTCGTCGGAGCGGAAGAAGCCCATCGCGTCCTCCTTCGCGTTCCACTGGCTGGCGATGAACATGTCGTTCTCGTCTTCGGTGTTCACCATCAGGTCGGTCTCGACGTGGCCGTCCATCTCGGCGAGCAGGTCGCCCACGTCGTCGAAGGTGTCGACGAACTCCGTCTGGTAGTCGGGCTTGACGGTGTAGAACATCCCCATCGTGCCGAAGCCGGACTCCTCGCCGGCGCGGGCGACGATGTCGGGCAGCTCCGAGAGGAACCCCGCCGCGGTCTCCGCCGCCGACGCGGTGTCCCAGATCGAGACGACGGCGGCGCGGTCGGTGTGGCGCCCCTCGTACACCGCGGTCTTGACGTGGGTGCCGTAGTGGTCGAAGTTGCCGCGGAGCCCCTCGACCTCGTCGAACAGCTCGTCCACGTCGGCCTCGCTGTACAGCACGGTGGCGTACACGTCCTCGCCGTGCGGCTTCCCGGCGTAGATGTCGAGGTCGGCGAGCTCGCCGCGGATATCCTCGTCCGAGGCCCCGCCGTCGCCCTCGTCCTCGCCGTGGGGATGGTCGCCCTCGCCGCCGGCCTCCCCCTCGCCGTGGGGATGGTCGCCGTGCGCGGAGCCGCCGCCCGCACCCGAATGGTCGTGGCCCTGACCGTGGCCGTGCGCGTCGTCGCCGTGACCGCCCTCGCCGTGACCGCCCTCGCCGTGCGGGTGGCCGGCGCTGTCCTGCTCGGGGACGCGCCCGGTCGGGACCGACTCGCCGCCGAGGAAGGCGTCGAGGTCGCGCGGCGGGAACCGCCGGCCGACGTAGAAGTCGCCGAACTCGCCGTAGCGGGAGGAGGCCGGGTCGAACCGCATCTCGTAGACGATGTCCTTGATGTCGGTCGGGTCCGCGCCGAACAGCGTGACGCCCCACTCGTGGTCGTCGAAGCCGACCGAGGAGGCGATCACCTGCTTGATCTTGCCCGCGTACTCCTTGCCGACCTCGCCGTGGCCCGCCATCAGCTCGGCGCGCTCCTCGAAGTCGAGGTCGTACCAGTTGTGTTCCTCGCCGCGGCGCTTGCTCATCGGATAGAAGCTGACGTACTCCTCGTCGGGGATGTCGGGCTTCAGCTTGCCCTCGATGTACCGCTTGAGCCCCTCGTCGACGGCGTCGGCGCCCTCCTCGAAGTAGTCGTCCGAGACGTAGCCAGACACCTCTGTGACGGAGACGTAGGAGGTCTCGCGCTCGGTGAACTTCGCGAGCGCGGTGTCCTCGAAGCGGCGCTCGATCGCGGAGAGGTCGTCGAGCGACGGCCGGAAGTGGAGGAAGAGGAGGTCCGCCTTGTGTCCCAGCACCGAGAACAGCGCCGACTCGCCGTCCTCGGCGTCGGCGACCAGCTCGCGGTGTTTCAGGAAGGCCTCGCCCTCCTCGATCGCTCGCTGCCGCTCAGACTCGGGCGCCTCGCGCCAGGCGTCCCAGTCGATCGATCGGAAGTCGTGCAGCGAGAACCACCCTTCGGCGGTCTGTGGAGCCTCGACCATACGTCGGGTTCGGGCCGCGCGACTTAGGGGTTTGCGGGTCGTCCCGACGCGCTGTAATCCGTCGGCTCGTCCCCGGTCGTGCCCGAGTCGAAGCCGGCACCAGTGGTTTCGAAGCCCCAGCCGCTCGGCAGTACGTGAGTTCTTATAACCGGTCGATCGGCACGAACATCCCGAAGCCCCAGTCGGGAGGCGGTCGCACGCTCGCCGCGCTCCTCGTCACTCACTCCGTTCGTTCCTGCGGTGCTCGCGTCGCCTGCGGCCGCCTCCCGACTGCCCCTTCGAGTCCCGCCCGCGACCGCACCTCACACCTCCCCAGCCTCGTCGGGCGCGTCTTCGGGCTCCCGCCGGTCGCCCTCGTCGCGCCCGACCCCCTCGCGCGTGCTCCTCGCGGCCAAGGGCCGCTCGCAGGCACGCGCCACCGCGATTCATATTATTAGCGCATCACACCCGCCCCCGTCCGCTCGGGTCACCGACGCCCGCGAACCGCTCCGGTCGTCGCGACTCGCGCCGCTCGCCGTCGCCGTGACCGAAACCCTTTCGACGCGACCCCGAAAAGTCGGGACGATGCGGAAAAGCGGCCCGCCGAAAGGACTGATCTCGTACCTCGTCTTGGAGCTGCTCGACGAACGCCCGCGATACGGGTACGAGCTGCTCGGCGAGATAACCGAGATCAGCGGCGGCCACTGGGAGCCCTCCTACGGCTCCGTCTACCCGATCCTCTACAAGTTCGAGGAGGAGGGCGTCGCCGAGCGCGTCGAGCGCGCGGACGAGCCCGACCGCAAGTACTTCGCGCTCACCGACGCGGGCCGCGAGGAACTCGCCGAGAAGCGCCGCGAGATCGGCGGCGAGGCGCGGGACTTCGGCGACGTGGTCCTCGGCTTCTACCACCTGTACGCCGCGCTCGCCACAGACAGCCGGTTCGAGGTCGACGACGCGGACGCCGACTGGGCGTTCTCGGAGCGGTACAGCGCGTGGATCGTCGAACAGATGATCCGCCACCACGAGCGCGACTTCGGCGAGTTCGAGCGGATCGACGCCTCCCCAGACGAGTTCTACGCGCGGGCGGACGATGCGGACGCGCCGTCGGAGTCCGGGGGTGCCCCCGGCGAGGCCGAGACCGCGGACGATGCGGAGGAGTCGGAGGGGGCGTCCGGCGCGGCCGACGACTGATTCCCTAGTCGGCGGTGAGCGGCGACGCCCCGCGACTCACCGGTGAAGCAGCCGCCACAGGAGTCCGCCGGGGAGCCCGGCGCGGACGAGCCGGTCGTACAGCCGGTCGGGGAGGACGCGACTGAGCCGCGGTAGCCACCGCGCTCGGCGGCTCACCCGATACCGCGTTCGCGGTCGGTCGGCGGTCGTCGCCGTCACCACGCGCTCGACGACGGTCTCGACGTCCGTGGCCGCTGGGGAGTACCCCTCGAACGCGCGGTATGCGGCGGCGTACGGCCCGTCGCCGTCGGCGGCCTCGACCGCGGCGGCCGCCCGCTCGTTGAAGCCGGTCCGGACGGGACCGGGCTCGACGAGCGCCACGTCGACCCCGCGGGGCGCGACCTCCCGGCGGAGCGCGTCGACGTAGCCGTCGAGCCCCGCCTTCGCGGCGCTGTACGCGCCGTGGTACGGCAGCGCGACCGACCCGACCATCGACCCGACGACCACGACCCGTCCGCCGCGCTCGCGGAGCGTCGGGAGCGCCGCGGAGACGGTCACGTGGACCGCGGTCAGGTTCGTCTCTAGCTGTCGCCGGAACGCCTCGGCCGAGGCGTCCTCGACTGCCGCGATCTCGTAGCCGCCGACGCAGGAGACGACGGTGTCCAGGGGACGGTCGGCGAGCAGGTCGCGGACGGCGGCCTCGTCGCGGAGGTCGACGACGGCAGTCTCGACCGCCTCGGGCAGGTCGGCGAGCCCGTCCGCGTCGCGGTCGACGCCAAGCACGTCGTGGCCGGCGGCGGCGAGCGAGCGCGCGACGCCGCCGCCGATCCCGCCCGCGGCCCCCGTCACGAGAACGTCCATGACGGGCAGTGCGCGGCGCCCCCAGTAGACGGTGGCGGTTCGCGGCGCCGGCTCCGGGGGCCCGTCTCGACCCGCCGCCCGAAGGCATATATCCGCCACGGGCGATTGTCGGCGTAATGTCCACCAACGAGCCGTCCGTCCCGATCGTGTGCGACGAGTGCGAGACGGAGACCCGCGTGCCCCTCGACGACCTCGCGGACGCGCTCGATAAACACAACGACCAGAAACACGGCGGCGAGGCCGTCGCGGAGGTCGATCCGGCGATCAAAGACCGGCTCGCCGACCTCGTCGCCGAGGACTTGGGGCTGTTCGACGAGGAGCCGGCCGAGGGGGCGTGAGCGCCGCCGCGAGCGACCACCGGGAACCGGAGCGCTCGGCGGCACGCGCCAGCAATATTTGCGTCGTTCGGTGACGAGTGTTTTCGCAATATCTCCGGTATACGGGGATTTGAACCCTCGAAACGCCACTTCCGTCGTCTTCCGCCGTCACCGGAACGCGCTTCCGTTGCTGGTGACGCGAGAGTGTTGCCCGCGGGGCCGCTTCCGTAGGTATGTACGACTCAACGCGGACAGCGTCGCGGCGGTCGTTCCTCGCGGCCGCGGGCGGAACTGCGACGGTCGGCCTCGCCGGCTGCCTCGGCGGCGGGAGCGGCGGGCTCGACGAGATCACGGTCGCGCACATGCCGATCTACCCCGACCTCCAGTGGTACGTGATGGAGGGCGAGGGATACTTCTCCGAGGTCGACGCCGAGGTCACCGGCCAGGAGTTCGGCAACGGCCCCGACATCGTTCAGGCGCTCGGCGGCAGCGACATCGACATCGCGATGTTCGGAATCGTGCCCGCGATGATCGCGATCGACCGCGGTATCGCCGCGCGGGTGACCGCCGCGAACATCCGGGAGCCGATGGGGATCATGGCCGAGTCCTCGTTCCACGAGACGTTCGAACAGCAGGGCGCCGACGCGTTCGCGGCGTGGGAGGAGGAGCAGGGCGAACCGTTCACCTTCGGCACGTTCCCGCAGGGGAGCGTCCCCGACGTGCTGTTGCGCTTCTGGCTCCGCGATGTCGGCGTCGACCTCGCAGCGAACGACAGCGTGGAGATCATCGAGATCAGCGGGGCGAGCTCCGTCTGGCAGGCGATTGCCAACGACGAGATCGACGGCACCTCGATCATGGAGCCGGTGCCGACCATCGCGCAGGCGGAGGGGTCGTCGGTGGAGATGCTGCGGACCGCCGCCGAGGTCCTCCCCGGCCAGCCCGCCGCGGTCACCCTGATGAGCGACGAGGTCCGGGACTCCCCGATCGCGGCGCAGTTCCTCGAACAGCACGTCCGCGCGACCGACTTCATCGAGGAGAACCCCGACGCGACCGCGGGCCACGTCGAGGAGGGAATCGGGATGCCAGTCGACCGCGCGCGGAAGGCGCTCGACTCGCCGCTGTCGAACTTCATCACCGACCCCGCCGAGATCACGGACGCGACGCAGGTGTTCGCCGAGTTCGCGGCAGATAACGGCCAGACCGACGAACAGCTGTCGAACGACCAGATATTCGACCTCGGGGTGTACGACTCGCTCTGATGGCGACCGAAACCGCATCGCGCGTCGACGAGGACGGCGCGTTCGCCGGCGTCGGGCTCGGAGACGGGCGGCGGCTCCTCCGGGGCGCCGCGGGGGTCGTCGGGTTCCTCCTCGTCTGGCACGCCGTCTCGCTCACCCAGGATCCGTTCGTGCTCCCCTCGCCGGTCGCGGTCGCCGGGGCGTTCGCCGGCGAGCTCGCGTCGGGAGACATGACGACGGCGCTGTATCAGAGCGTCCGCCACTGGATCCCCGGTACCGTCGCCGGAACGGGCCTCGGCGTGGCCGCCGGCGTCGCGTTCGCTTGGAGCGGCCTGCTGGACGACCTGACGGCGCCGCTCGTCCGCACCCTGCGCCCCGTCCCGCCGCTCGCGCTGATCGGCTTCGCTATCGCCTGGTTCGGGATCAACGACTGGGGCGCGGCGTTCATCATCGCGGTCGGCGCGTTCTGGATCAACTTCTACGCGGCGTACGGCGCCGTGGAGGGCGTGAGCGAGGACCTCCTCGACGTGGGGCGGACCCTCGGCGTCCGCGGCGACCTCGACGCGGTCCGGTCGATCGTCCTGCCGGCGTCGCTGCCGGGAATCATGACCGGGATCCGGACCGGACTGGGACGGTGTTGGATGCTCGTCGTCGCCTCGGAGATATTCGGCGTCCCCGGGGTCGGCCGCGAGATCATCCGCGCCAGCAACAACCTGCGCGTCGACCGGGCGATCGCGTACATCCTCGTGTTGAGCCTGATGTACCTGCTCGTCGACGTCGCGTTCCGCGCGGTCGAACGGAGGGCGTTAGCGTGGCGGGCGTGAACGGAGACGGCGCGGCCGGACGCGACGGGGAGACTCCCCCCACCGCGGCGGCCAGCGTCGCGCTCGACGGGGTCGGGAAGACGTACCCCGGCGACGGCGAGGGCGGCTCGGTGCGCGCGCTCGACGACGTGTCCTTCTCGGTCGCCGACGGGGAGTTCGTCTGTCTCGTCGGCCCGTCCGGCTGCGGGAAGACGACGCTGTTCCGGGTCGTGGCCGGGCTGACCGAGGCGACCGACGGCCGCGTCCTCCTCGACGGCACCGAGGTCACGGGGCCGACGACGGACATGGGCGTCGTCTTCCAGGAGTACCACCTGTTCCCGTGGCTCACGGTCGAGGAGAACGTCGGGTTCGGGCTCGAACGGAGCGACCGATCGGCCGCCGAGCGCGAGGCGCGCGTCGACGAGATGCTCGACCTCGTCGGGCTGACCGAGTTCCGCGGCGCCTACCCGAAGTCGCTGTCGGGCGGGATGAAACAGCGCGTCGCCATCGCCCGGTCGCTCGCGGTCGACCCGGACCTGCTGCTGATGGACGAGCCGTTCGGCGCGGTGGACGCTCAGACCCGCGAGATGCTCCAGCGGGAGCTACTCGACGTGTGGGAGTCGACGGGGAAGACCGTCCTCTTCGTCACGCACGACGTCGCGGAGGCGGTGACGCTCGCCGACCGGGTCGTCGTGATGGCCGCCGAGCCCGGCCGCGTCCGCGAGGTCGTCGATGTCGACGTCGAGCGCCCGCGCGACCGCGGCGACGCCGCGTTCGCGGAGTACGTCGGCCGCGTGCGAGAGCTGATCGGCGCCCACCCGTAGCCCCGTCCCCTTCGCGCCCGGCGTCTCACACCCTACTCCTCGCCGTCCGCCTGATCCTCGACGCTCGCCGACAGCTCGTCCACGTGGGTACGGAGCATCGCGAGCGTCGCGTCCGCGTCGGCGTACCCCTCGTCGTAGTCGTCGAAGGCGGCCGTCGCCCGGTCGAGAAATCGCTCTACCGCCGCGTCGGTCGGCTCGTCGGTCATGGGTCACGCTCCGCCGGCGAGCGGTTTATGTCTCCCGGCGGGGAGCGCGCGGCGACCGTCAGCGCCGACGGAGGGCGTACGTCGTGTAGCCGACCGCGACGACGAGCGCGCCGTACAACAGCGTTCCGAGCAGGGCGGGCGACGCGGTGACGTACTCGCCGAACGGGTCGGTCAGCGCCAGCACGGCCACGGTGAGCGCGGCGGAGATGGCGATCCCGACCGCGCCGAACGCCTTAAACGCCGCGTCGAGGTCGAATCCACGCGATCCCGGTTGGTGGCTCATACCCCTTCGTACGCGCTCAGGTTATAAATCCGTCCGACTGGATTCTCAGCCTCGGGGAACGGTGGTGACCGGACCGCCGGGGCTGTGAGCGCGGTTTACTATTATCATTGATAATTTGCTCCGAGGCGTTTTATCCCCCGGTCGAAACCGGTGCGACATGACGCAGACGGGACCCACGACGCTCTCTCGACGGCGGCTCGCCGCCGGTCTCGGGGGGGCTATGGCGGGCGCGCTGGCCGGGTGCCTCGGCGACGAGGCCCCCGGTGCGGCGTCGATAGACACCGGCAACGACGAACCGGCGGACGACGAGGCCGACGGGGGAGACGCGATCCGGAACGCGGCGGACGCCAGCGCGACGGTCGGGATGATCTACGCGCTCGGCGGGCTAGACGACCGGTCGTTCAACGACGCCGCGAACCGGGGCATCCAGCGCGCGCGCCTCGATCACGACGTGGCGTTCGCGAACGAGGAGCCGACCTCGATCCCGGAGTTCGAGACCGCGCAGGACGCCCTCTCGTCGTCGACCGATCCCGCCTACGACCTGATCTGCTGTATCGGCTTCCTCCAGGCGGACGCGCTCTCGACGGTCGCGGGCGAGCACCCCGACCAGCGGTACGCAATCGTCGACTCGGTCGTCGACCGCGACAACGTGGCGAGCTACGTGTTCCGCGAACACGAGGGGTCGTTCCAGGCCGGCCACCTCGCCGGGCTGGTGACGGACCGCGACGTGTCCGTCGGCGCGGGGTCGACCGTCCCCGACGAGCGGACCGTCGGCTACGTCGGCGGCGTCGACTCGCCGCTCGTCCGCAAGTTCGAGGCCGGCTACCGCGCCGGCGTCGACCACGCGACCGCGGACGTGTCGGTGCTGTCAACGTACCTCGGCGCGTTCGACGACCCCGAGGGCGGGTACGCCGCCGCCGCGGAGATGTTCGAACAAGGGGCCGACGTGGTGTACCACGCGGCCGGCGGGAGCGGACTCGGCGTGTTTCAGGCGGCCCAGGAGTACGGCCGGTACGCGATCGGCGTCGACTCCGACCAGTCGCGCAGCAACCCGCGGTACGCCGACGTGATCCTCGCGTCGATGGTGAAGCGGGTCGGCACCGCGGTGTACGACGCCGTCGAGGAGACGATCGACGACGACCTCGCCACCGGCTCCACGACGGCGCTCGGGCTCGCCGAGGACGGCGTCGCGCTCATCTACGGTACGACGCTCGGGCCGGTGATCCCCGACGACGTGCGCGCCGCGATCGTCGACTCCGGCGAGCGGATCGTCGCCGGCGACCTGTCGGTCCCCACGGACCCGGAGGCGGTGAACTGATGGCACCCGACTCGTTCGAGCGCCTCGTACGCGCGGTCGGGCGGCTCCTCCCGAACGCGGTGCGCCGCCGGTACGCCGCGAAGTTCGCGCTGGCGTTCCTCGTGGTCGCGGCGGTCGTCGTCGCCGGGGGCGCGTTCACCTACCTCCAGACCGAACAGACCGTGGAGTCGGACGCGACGACGCAGCTCGCCGAGACCGGCGGCCTCCAGGCCGACGCGATCGGATCGTGGACCGAGCGGATGAGCACCGAGACGCGGTCGATGTCGGCGGCCGACGCGCTCCGGTCCGACCGGCGCGCGCCGGCGTACGTGCTGTTGAAAGACCAACTGCTCTCCGAAGACATCGTTAGCATCCACCTCGTCGACGCGGCGCAGGACCGGGTCGTCGCCAGCACCGAACGCCCCTTAGAGGGGCGCGCGCCGAGCGACCTCGACGCGCCGTGGAGCGACGCGGACGTCCCCGAGGGGGTCGGCGAGGACGACCGGGTCTGGCGGTCGGACCGCTCGTACCGGTCGCCCGTACTCAACGATCGCCCGGTGATGGCGTTCGCCAGCTCGGTGCCGCGGGCCGATGGCCGGTACCTCGTCGTGGTCACCCGCATCCAGCCGCAGCTCGAACGCATCCAGAACAGCGACACCGGGGAGGAGACGATGATCCTCAACGCCGCCGGGCAGACCGTCCTCGACATCGACGGCACGGTCGACGAGGCGGAACACGCCGACGGCGTCGAGGCGATCCGGGAGGGCAACGCCACGACCGCGACGCGGATCGGCGACGGTCAGGTCCACGCGTACGCCTCCGTTCCCGACACCGACTGGGTGGCCGTCACGAGCGTCGACCAGTCGACCGCGTTCGCCGTCCGCAACGACGTGGGGAACTCCGTGCTGCTCCTCATCCTCCTCACGCTCGCGTCGCTGGGCGTCGTGGGCGCCGTCCTCGGAACTCGAACGGTGCTCCCGCTCTCGCGGCTCCGCAACCGCGCCGAGCGGATCGAGTCGGGGGACCTCGACGTCGACCTGTCGACCGGACGGATCGACGAGATCGGCCGCCTGTTCAGGAGCTTCGGGGAGATGCGGGACTCGCTCCGGGACCGGATCGCCGAGGCCGAGACCGCCGCCGACGAGGCCGAGGCGGCCCGCGAGGAGGCGGAGGCCGTCACCCGCGACATGGAGGCGCGTGCGGCCGACTACAGCGAGGTGATGGGCGCGGTCGCGGACGGTGACCTCACGCGCCGGATGGACCCGGACGCGGACCGCGAGGCGATGCGCGAGATCGCCGAGGAGTTCAACGACATGGTGGCCCAGCTGGAGCGGACCACCTCGCGGGTCGCCGCCTTCGCCGGCGAGGTCGACGGCGCGAGCGCGGAGCTCGCGGCCGGCGCCGACGAGGTCGAGACCGCGAGCGGGACCGTCAGCGAGCAGATTCAGGAGATCGCCGACGGCGCGATCAGTCAGGACGAGCGCCTCGACGAGGTGAGCGACGAGATGAGCGACCTCTCCGCGAGCATCGAGGAGGTCGCCTCGTCCGCCGCGTCCGTCGCGGAGACCGCCGAGGCCGCCGCGGAGCGCGGCGAGTCCGGCCGCGAGGCCGCCTCGGAGGCGCTCGACGAGATGGACGCGATCGAGGCGCGCTCCGCGGCCGCGGTCGAGCAGATGGAGGCGCTCGACGAGCGCATGGACGAGATCGACGAGGTGGTGGAGTTCATCACCGACGTGGCCGAGCAGACGAACATCCTCGCGCTGAACGCCTCGATCGAGGCCGCCCGCGCCGGCGAGGCCGGCGAGGGCTTCGCGGTCGTCGCCGACGAGGTGAAAGAGCTCGCGGAGGAGACACAGGAGGCCGCCGCCGAGATCGAGTCGCAGATCGCGACCGTCCGCGAGGAGACCGACGCGACGGTCGATGACATCCGCGAGACAAACGAGCGGATCGACGAGGGGGCGGACACCGTCCGCGAGGCCTCGTCGTCGCTCGAAGCGGTCGTCGACGCCGTCGAGGAGACGAACCACGGCGTTCAGGAGATCAGCGAGGCGGCCGAGGACCAGGCGCGGTCGACGCAGCGCGCGGTCGAGGGCGTCGAGGACGTCGCCGAGGTGAGCGGGGAGGTCGCCGCCGGCTCCGAGCAGGTGTCCGCCGCCGCAGAGGAGCAGACCGCGACCGTCGCCACCATCGCGGAGAACGCCGACCGGCTCCGGGGACAGGCCGAGTCGCTCTCCGAGTCGGTCTCCGCCTTCGATGTCGACGTCGACGCCGAGGAAATCGAGGGCGCGGAGTCCGACGGCGTCGACGGGGCCGAGGGCGACGACGCGGTCGGAGGCGACGAGCGACGCGACGCCGGGAACGGGACCGTCGGGGACGCCGACGGATCGCCGTCCGGTGACGGGCTCGCCGCCGACGGCGACGGGCGCCCCCCGTCGTCGGACGAACGTTAGCCCTGCTTCGGGCTCGCTATTGACGAACGAGCGCGAGGGCGATCTTGACTGCGTACCGACGAACGAGCGTTACTCCCCGCTCTCCGGGTGTCCCTCGACGATAGCCACGCCGGACGACGCGCCGATCCGCACCGCGCCGGCGTCGAGCATGGCCGTCGCCTCCTCGTAGGAGCCCACGCCGCCGGAGGCCTTCACGGGAAGGTACTCGCTCATCAGCTCCACGTCGGGAACGGTCGCGCCGCCGTCGGCGAACCCGGTCGACGTCTTCACCATGTCGGCGTCGGCGGCGACCGCGGCCTCGCACGCGCGGCGCTTCTCGGCGTCGTCGAGGAGGGCGGTCTCGATGATCATCTTCACCGGGACGGGCACGGCCGCGACGACGTCCGCGAGCTCGTCGGCGACCGCGCCGCCGTCGCCGGCCTTCAGCCGGCCGACGTTGATCACGAGGTCGACCTCGTCCGCGCCCGCCTCCCACGCCGTGACCGCCTCGTCGCGCTTGACCGTCGGGTCGTGTTGCCCGTGCGGGAACCCCACCACGGTGGCGATCGCCGCGGGCTCTGCCTCATACTCGGCCGCTTCGGCGACGTAGCACGGCGGGATACACGCGTTCATCCCGTGCGCGGCGGCCTCGTCGAGAACGGTCCGCACGCCGTCCCAGGTCGTCTCCGGACCGAGGACGGTGTGGTCGATGCTGGCGGCGAACTCGTCGCGGTTCATGCGTCGACCGTCGCGCGCGGCAGTAAAAGGCGTGCGGGGTCGGCGCGACCGACTTGACGACCGGTCGCTCCGGCACGAACGGGAGCGCGTTCGGAACAACGCGGGAACGGAACTCGCGGGGAGGGGGCCCGGCGCGATGCCGGTCCGTCGCGACTACGGGGCTCGGAGACCGAGGGTCGCGGGCCGAGCGCGGCGGCGTCAGCTCTCGATCTCGATCTCCGTGCCGCTGACGGCGCTCTCGACGGTCACGGGGAGCCGCACCGTCAGGATGCCGTTCCGGTATTCGGCCTCGATACCGTCCTCGTCAATCGCCTTCGGGAAGCGGAACCGACGGTGGTACGTCCGCCGGGTCCCGCGGTGTTCGTCCTCGTGTTCGCCGGCGACGTTAAGCACGCCGTCGTTCCACGAGGCGGTGATCTCCGACGGGTCGAACCCCGGAAGCTCGACCGACAGGACGAACTCGCCGTCCTCCTCGTACAGTTCGTAGTCGTTGCTACCGGATTCGAACAGTCTGCTCGGGAAGTCGAGTCCCTGTGTCCACGTGTTTGCTGGCTCGAGCATGGGCATCGCTGACCACCTCGAACTCATCCAATTATAGGGTTGCGATTCTATAAAAATCTAACGCATCTTGGTGTTGAGTCTCACACAACGGTCGACGGCCCGTCCCACCGAGCGGCGCTCCGTACAACTGCGCCGACGGATCCGGTCGCCGTCTCAGGCGCCGTCTGGCGAACAAGAGTTAGAGATTTCTCCAACGTTCGCGCGTTCGCCACGAATTTATTCCGTCCGCGTGCCACCGGGAGGCATGGATCGCGACACCGCCACGCCTGCCGTCGCCGACCTGCCGGGCGAGCGCGCTCGCGAGTGGGTCGATTACCACCACGAGTCGGCCGCGCCGAGCACCTACGTCTACGAGTTCGTCTGGGACCGCACCGCCCCCGCCGAAGGCCCGTTCTGTACCGACGTCGACGGCAACGTCCTCATGGACTTCACCAGCCACGTCGCCGCCGCGCCGCTCGGGTACAACAACCCGCTGATCATGGACCGGCTCGCGGAGTTCGACCTTGTCGACCCGCTGAAGATCGCCGGGCAGGACTTCTACGCGGCGGGCGGCCCCTCACCCGGCGACGGGATCCCCGGGGCTTCCGGGCTCATGGACCGCCTGACGGACCTGACGAGCCACTACGACATGGACACCGTCTTCCTCTCGAACTCCGGCGCCGAGGCGGTCGAGAACGCCATCAAGATCGCGTACGACGCCTCGGACGGCGCGAAGTACGCCATCACCTTCGACGGGGCGTTCCACGGGCGGACGCTCGGCGCGCTCTCGCTCAACCGCTCGAAGTCCGTGTACCGCCGCGACTTCCCCGAGGTCAGCGGCGTGATGGACGTGCCGTACTGCGACGACCGGACCTGCTCGCCCGAGACCTGCTCGTGCGGCTTCTTCGCCGACGGCGTCTCCCGGCTCCGCCGGAAGCTCGACCCAGAGCGCGGGAACGTCCACCCGGACGACGTGGCCTACCTCATCCTCGAACCGATCCAGGGCGAGGGCGGCTACCGCTTCCCCTCGGACGCGTTCACCGACGAGATCGCGGCGCTCGCCGACGAGCACGACATCACGGTCATCGCCGACGAGATCCAGTCCGGGGTCGGCCGCACCGGTGAGATGTGGGGCTCGGACCACTACGCGTACGACCCCGACGTGATCACGAGCGCCAAGGGGCTCCGCGTGGGCGCGACCGTCTCCCGGAGCGACGTGTTCCCCGAGGAGAGCGGCCGCCTCTCCTCGACGTGGGGCGCCGGCGACCTGATCGCCTCCGCGCAGGGCGCGCTCACGCTCGACGCCATCGAGGAGGCGGACCTCATGGACAACGCCGTCGTCCGCGGTCGGCAGTTCAAGGAGACGCTGCGCGACGCCGACCTCGACCCCGTCGCGGACGTCCGCGGGAAGGGACTGCTGCTCGCTGTCGAGTTCGACACGAAGGAGCGCCGAGACGCGGTCGTGGAGAACGCGTTCGAGCGCGGGCTCCTCACGCTCGCGTGCGGCCACAAGGTCCTCCGGATCCTCCCGCCGCTCGACGTCACCGAACGCGAGATCGACCTCGGCTGCGACCTCCTCACCGACGCGATCGCGGACGCGGCCTGAGCCGCCGGGGAGAGAAACCGAGCCTCAGCGGTCCGCGTACCACTCCGCGAACTTCTCTAAGGCTCGCCCGCGGTGCGACACCGCGTTCTTCCGGTCGGTGTCCATCTCCGCGAACGTCTCGCCGTCGTGTTCGAAGATCGGGTCGTAGCCGAAGCCGCCGTCGCCCCGCGGCGCGACGATCCGGCCCGGGACGTACCCCTCGAACAGCTTGACCGGGAGCGGCTCCGCGCCGGCTCCGGCCGCGCCGCCCTCGCCGTCGCTCCCGCCCTCGCCCGCCGCGTCCGGTCCCGCCGCCGCGGCCGCGTCGCGGTCGCCTTGGTCGACGGGGTCGGGGCTCGCGGCGAACCCCTCGCCGTCGCAGTAGCCGAGCGTACACCGGAAGGCGGCGCGGCGGTCGTCGAGTTCGCTCGCGACCTCGTGGACGCGCTCGATCCCGAGCGTCTCCTCAACGTACGAGGAGTACGGGCCCGGGAACCCGTCGAGCCCCTCGACGAACAGCCCCGCGTCGTCGACGAGGACCGGGGCGTCGGCGTGGCGGTACGCCTCCCGGGCCCCCTGGGCCGCGATCGGGCCGAGGTCGTCGGCCTGGACCTCCGTGTAGTCGAAGTCGAGTCGCTCCACCGAGCCGTCCGGGAGGTACCGCTCCGCCTCGCGGACCTTCCCCGGGTTCGTCGTCACGTACCTGAGCACGGATCCACGTGGGTGCGCCCGCGAGGAATAGCCGTCGGTCGCCCGCAGGGAATCGACCGACTCCGGCAGTACGTTTTTGTCGCCTCGGCGACAGCAGTCGCGCATGGCCCTCCCCACGTTCGAGAAGAAGCGGCTGATCGGTCTCATCGCGATCCTCTCGTTCGGGCTCACGTCGCTGTCCGCCGTCCTCCTCCCGAGCCCGGTGGCGCCGCTCGGACCGGCGATTTTCATCACCGGCTTCTTCATCCTGATCCCGCTGGTGGTGGTGCTCGGCGAGGACTTCCCGCTCGTCGCCGCGGACGATGCCGACGCAGGATCGGCGTCTCCTTCCGCCGAACGGCCCGTGGCGGCGCTGCGGGAACGCTACGCGAACGGCGAGATCGACGAGGCGGAGTTCGAGCGGCGGCTCGACCGGCTGCTCGCGACCGAAGACCTCGACGAGCGGTTCGAGCGAACGTCCGCCGGGTTATCCGACCGGTCCGGCGAGAACAGAGCACGCGAGTACGAACTGGAGTGACGCCGGCCGGCCCGACGCGGCAACTCCCGCTCAGGGGTCGACGCGGGCGATCCACGCGTCCGGGTCGTCCAGCTCGTCACCGGTCGGGAGGTTCTCGGCGCGCTCCCACACCGCGCCCGCGGCCTCGATGCCGCGCTCGTCGGCGACGTGCCGGAAGAACGCGGCCCCGCGCTCGTACTGCCGCCGCTTGAGGCCCAGTCCCAGCAGGCGCTGGGCGAGCCGCCGCACCGGGCCGCCCCCGCCTCGACGCTCGTCCAGCTTCGCCCGGAGGTCCGCGTACTCGCCGTCGAACGCGCGGTCCATCAGGACCTCGGCGTACCCCTCGACCGCCGTCATCGCGGCCTGGAGCTCCGCGAACGCGTCGGGGTCGAGCCCGCGACTCACGCCCCCTTCGCCGCCGACCATCCCCTCGACGCCGCGCTCGACGCGCGACTCGAGGTACTCCGGGAGCCACGGGGCCGCGCCGAACTCGGCGGCGTGGGTCACCTCGTGGAACGCGATCCACCGCCGGAAGCGGGGGTAGTCCACGTCGAGCGCGCTCGCGACCGCGACGATGTTCGGGTGAACGAAGTAGAGGCCGTGGTCGGCGTCCGGCTCGTCGGCGAGGAGGAGGGGGTCGTACTGGCCGAGGACGTTCCGCGAGAGGAAGCCCAAGGCGAACGCCATCGACCCCGTGTTGGCGACTCGGCTGACGTCCTGCGCGAACGCGGGGCCGCGCTTCGCGGGCGTCGCGTCGAACGTCCCGTCGGGCCCGCCGGGGTCCGCCGCGGCCGCCTCGATCGGGTCCATCACGCGCCGGAACGTGCCGACGCTCGCGTCGATCCAGTGGTGGCGGTTCTGTACCTCGACGGTGTCGGGCACGTCGAACTCGATCCCGGCGACCTCGGTGAGCCGCGAGCGGGCGTCGCGAACGTCGGCGGCGTACCCCGCGCGCTCCGCGTCGGAGATCGCGATCGATCCGGGGTCCGTGGCCTCCTTCGCGGCCGACGCGGCCCGATCCCAGTCGACGACGCCCGGTCCCTCGGCCTCGGCGACGGCCCGGACGCTTCGGAGGATGTCCATACGGACCAGACGTGCGGGCGACTCAAAGCGCTTGTGTCGACCGATCCGCGCCCCGGCGGACTCGCCGGCGGTCCCGGCGCCGAACGCCGACACCGACGTTTTCTTCCCGGCCGCCCCACAGCCACCGAGCATGGACGACACGCGCCGCGCGTTCCTCGACGACCTCCTCGCGACGCCGAGCCCCTCGGGCTTCGAGACGGCCGCCCAGCGCGTCTGGACCGACTACGTCCGCGCGTTTGCGGACCGGGTCGACACCGACTCGTACGGCAACGCCGTCGCGGTCCACGAGGGCGACCCGGACGCGCCGACGGTCGCCGTCACCGGCCACGCCGACGAGATCGGGTTCATCGTCCGGGACGTGCTCGACGACGGCTTCCTCCGGATCGGGCGGATCGGCGGCGCCGACCGCACGGTCTCGAAGGGCCAGCACGTCACGGTCCACGCCGACGAACCCGTTCAGGGCGTGATCGGCCAGACCGCGATCCACCTCCGTGACGGCGACGAGGAGTACGAGGATATCGCCGGGCAGTTCGTCGACATCGGCGCCGCCGACGCCGACGCGGCACGCGACCACGTCGAGGTGGGCGACCCGGTCACGTTCTCGACCGGGCTCCGCGACCTCGTCGGCGACCGGATCGCCGCCCGGGGGGTCGACAACCGGGCCGGCGCGTGGGCGGCCGCGGAGGGGCTCCGGCGCGCCGCCGAGGCGGACGTCGACGCGACGGTGTACGCGGTCTCCACCGTTCAGGAGGAGGTCGGGCTCCAAGGTGCGCGAATGGTCGGCGTCGACCTCGACGACGTCGACGCGTTCGTCGCGGTCGACGTCACCCACGCGACCGACAACCCGGACGTCGACCGCGAGCGACGCGGGCCGGTCGAACTCGGCGCCGGCCCGGTGATCGGCCGCGGGAGCGCGAACCACCCGGTCCTCGTCGACCTCGCGCGCGACGCGGCCGCCGACGCCGGCGTCGACGTCCAGATCCAGGCGGCCGGCACCCGGACCGGGACCGACGCTGACGCGTTCTACACGGTGCGCGGCGGGACCCCCGCGCTCAACGTCTCGATCCCGAACCGCTACATGCACACGCCGGTAGAGGTGATCGACACCGCCGACCTCGACGGCGTCGCCGACCTCCTCGCGGCGCTCGCCGCGGCCGCGGGCGACCGCGAGGGGGCGACGAATCCGTTCGCCGTCGACGTCTGAACCGGCCGCCGTCGGTCCGCTCGGCACGACAAACCGGGGCACGGCGGCGTCGAAACGGAACTGTTTTACAATCGTCTTTCCTACCGTCAATTGCGACGAAGGACGTGCTCTGGTGGTGTAGTCCGGCCAATCATATCACCCTCTCACGGTGATGACCTGGGTTCAAATCCCAGCCGGAGCATTTCTCTCTCGATGCGACCGAACCCGATCAGTACCGGCCGTACTCGACCGCCCGCCGTCGGTCGACGCATCGCTCCGCCTCCGCCGGACCGATCGGCCACCGTTCGAGGTAGCGGCAGGTGTTGAGACGGCGTCCGGGTTTTAGCTGGCGGCGCGCGAGCCACGGCGTATGAGCGACGCCGCACGCCCCGCCCCCACCGCCGACGAGGCGCTCCACACGACCGTCGACCTCCCCTTCGAGGACGCGGTGCCGTTCGTCCAGCTCGAACACGAACTCGCCGACTTCGAGACCGTGCGCGTCACGCGGCTCGACGAGATGATCGAGGGGATGCTCGGCCACGACGACGCCGAGCGGACCGCGCTGATCGTCGTCTGTCACCCCGAGATCGCGTCCGACGCGCTGCGGATCGACCCGACGCTCGCCGGTATGCTCCCCTGTACCACGGTCGTGTACGAACGCGCCGGCGACGACCGCGTCCACGTCCACCACGTGTCCGCCACGAAGGCGATCCGCGACCTCGGCTGCGCGTCGGCGGCCGGGGCCGACGAGGGCGCGGTCGAGGACCTCGTGGCGAAGACCGGCGAGCTGATGGCCGTCGTCTGGGAGAACATCGAGCGGCACGGCCGGGAGTAGCCTCGGACGGCTCGGCCGCGCTCACCGGTTCAGCCGCCACCGGATCACCGCGGCGGCGACGAGGACCGTCCCGAACGTGACGACCCCGGAGATCAGCGCGCCGCGGGCGCTGTTCGCGCCCGTCGCGAACGCGCTCACCGACGCGGAGCCGCCGACCAGCGCCGCCCCGCCGGCCACCCCGCCGAACCCGATACAACAGAGGCTCAACAGGCCGACCGCGGACAGCGACCCGAGGATCCCGTCGTCGCTCATCGCTTCCCTCACCGCGGGCGACGGGGAAATAGGTGGTGGGGTCGGGCGCGACTGGCGCCCCGTCGTCGGGGGGCGGCCGGCGTCGCTCGTCGGCGTCCCGCGGCCGTGGTCGCCGCCCAAGCGAGGGTTTAATTCCGACAGTGCGCGAGGGCGTCGTGTGGACCCGAGCCGGATCCCCGCCGAGTTCCCCGCCCCGAGCTTCCGCGGCGCGCAGGAGCAGGCCCTCGCCGACATCCGCGACGCGTTCGCCGCCGGTAACCGCGTCGTGCTGGTGCGCGCGCCGACGGGCAGCGGCAAGTCGCTGCTCGCCCGGGCGATCATGGGCGCGGCCGAGACCGCGGGCGAGGCGGCCCCCAGCGAGGCGACCGGCGCGTACTACACCACCCCGCAGGTGTCGCAGATCGACGACGTGGAGGCCGACGACCTCCTCGACGACCTCGCGGTGATCCGCGGGAAGTCGAACTACGACTGCGTGCTCCCCGGCGAGCACGACACGCCCGTGAACCGCGCGCCCTGCGCGCGCCAGCAGGGGTTCGACTGCTCGATCCGGCACCGCTGCCCGTACTTCTCCGACCGGGCCATCGCGTCCGGCAACCGCTTCGCGGCACAGACGTTAGCGTACTTCATGCGCACCGCCGGCTCCGAGGTGTTCCGGAAGCGCGACGCCGTCGTGATAGACGAGGCGCACGGGCTCGCCGAGTGGGCCGAGATGTACGCGACGATCGAGATATCGCCCGACCGCGTCCCGGTGTGGGACGACGTCGGCGTCCCGGACGTCGCGGCCGACGCCGGCCCCGAGGAGGACGCGGTCGACCGGACCGCGCGGTTCGTCGAGACGCTCCGCGACGTGGCGATCCGGGCGAAAGACGAGCTGGTCGGCCGCCCCGAGCTCGACCGCGAGGAGGTCGCCCGGCGCGACCGGCTCCAGGAGCTCATAAGCGAACTGGGCTGGTTCCTCGAGGACTATCGCGACATCGAGTCCCCGACCTCGTGGGTCGTCGACCAGCCGGGCGGCGAGGGGTCGCCCCTCGATATCAAACCGCTCGACCCCGCCCGGTACCTCCGGCACACCGTCTGGGACCGGGGGAACCGGTTCGCGCTGCTGTCGGCGACCATCCTCTCGAAGGAGGCGTTCTGCCGCGGCGTCGGGCTCGACCCCGCCGACGTCGCCCTCGTTGACGTCGAGCACACGTTCCCGCTCGCGAACCGCCCGCTGTACGACGTGACGCAGGGGTCGATGACGTACGAGAACCGCGACGAGACGGTGCCGAAGATCGCCCGGCTCATCGTCCGGCTGATGGCGGAACACCCCGACGAGAAGGGGCTGATCCACGCGCACTCGTACGACATCGCCGAGCGGATCACCGAGCGGCTCGGCGAGTTCGGCGTCGCCGCGCGGGTCAGGCGGCACGACAGGCAGAACCGCGACGCCGAACTGGAGGCGTGGAAGGCGAGCGCGGACCCGGAGGTGTTCGTCTCGGTGAAGATGGAGGAGGCGCTGGACCTGAAGGGCGACCTCTGTCGCTGGCAGGTGGTGTGTAAGGCGCCGTACCGGAACACGAACGACTCGCGGGTCGCCCGCCGGCTGGCGGACGGGCAGTGGGCGTGGTACCACCGGACGGCGCTGCGCACGGTCATCCAAGCGTGCGGGCGAGTCGTCCGCGCCCCGGACGACTACGGCGCGACGTACCTCGCCGACGACTCGCTGCTCGACCTCTTCGACCGCGCCGCGGCCGACACGCCCTCGTGGTTCCGCGATCAGGTCGACGCGATGACGACCCCGTCGCTCCCGGCGTTCGACCCCGACGCGGCGCTGGCGGGTATCGACGCGTCGGCGGCGAACGGTGCGCGGAGCGGACGGCGGCGGCGCCGCCGCTCGGGTGGGTCGAGGGGTTCGGATCGCTCGTCGCCTGCCGACGGCGATTCCTCGGTCGGCGACGGGGACGCGACCGCCGACAGCGGAACGACCGACGACGAGTCGGTCCGGACCCGCTCCGAGCGGGACGCGGAGCGACGGCAGAACCACCCGCTGTCGGACGTGTGGGGCGACGGCTGACGAGGCGCTATCCAGACGCGGCCGTCACAGCAGCGAGACGCCGTACGCGACCATGGAGCTCACCATGAGAAACGCGAAGAACAACGCCATGAGCTGTTGTCTGTCCATATCGGCGTTCGACCGCAGAGGCGTATAACTCCTGCGGGCGAGCGACGACGGCGCGCGCGTCATATTACCACCTCCGAGCCGATCGTTCGTCAATATATATCGTATAAGGTGTATCAGGGGCCTGAATGAAGTAGTAACCTTCATAATCCCTCACGCGACTACTGGATGTATGGCCACGAACGGGCTGTCGAGTGCGCTGACGCTGTACGGTGCGCGAACCCTGACGCTGTCGCAGGCGGCCGCACAGGCAGGGCTCAGCGAGGCCGAATTCATCGAGCAACTCGAACGCCGCGGCATCGAGGTAACGGAGTCCGAGCGCGCCGCCGCGCTCGGCCGCGAGCAGCCCGCCCGCGCCGACTGAGCGGTGTCCCCCGCGGTCGGGGATGCCGACGCGTCGACGGTTTTCGCGACGCCGTCTCACGAACGATCAGTTCTACGGCCCTCCAGCCGTCCTCGTAGCGCGTTCGGTCCGGCTCGCAGCGATCCCTCAGTTGCCGCTCCGAGCCGACTCCGCGGTCCGTTCCGCCTCGTCGTCGGGCACGAGGTGGACCTCACCGCCGTGTTCGAACGCGAGGACCGCGTCGGCGTCGCCGTCGACGAACGCCGGGTTCGGGACGGTCTTCGCCTCGTAGGTGACGGGGTCGAGCACCTGGATCGCGTTCTCGTCTTCGACGGTCACCACGGTGGTCTCCGTCGCGTCCGCGCGGGTCCCGAGCCGGGTCGCGTCGGGGGCCTCCGCGTCCGCGAACGCGGACGTGTACTCCGCGCCGCTCGCGAGCCGGATCCCCTGGAGACGGCCCGAGACGCCCGTGACGAGGACCGGCCCGTCGCCGTCCTCGGGGTCGACGATCTCGCCCTCCGCGTACTTCGGGAGCCGCACCGCGAACGTGACGCGGTACACCTCGTTGCCGTCGCCGTCCTCGGTGACGAGCGTCGGATACGACTCGAAGCTCCCGCCGAGCGACTCGGTGATCCGCGTCGCCACGTTCTGCGCGAGCCGGTTCGAGGAGAGCTTGATGTCCGGCCCGTCGTCGGTCTCATTCACCTCGGTGATGAACGCCTCGCGGTCGCCGTCGGCCTCCTGGTCGGCGACGTACGACTCCGCGATGTCGAGCGCCTCGGCGCGCTCCGCCGGGGTGAGGTCGCGCTCGTCCGCGCGGACCTGAACGATCCCGGCGTAGTAGCCGCCGGCGATGCGCCCGCAGCGGTCGCAGGTCCCCCGTGATATCTTCACGGGGACCGTCACCTCCGCGGAGCGGAGGGTCCCGCGGACGACGCCCGAGAAGCGGCAGTGCATCCGGACCGTGTTCTCGTCGACCTGCTCGGGCTCGACGCCCCACTCGACCTCCTCGGCGTCGACGTGGACGCCGAGCGCCTCCGCGACCTCGTCGACGGCGACGTCGGTGTAGTCGCGCGCGCCGACGTCGCGCCACGACTCGCCGCGCCTGACGGCGCCGCAGCCGGAACACACCAACACCTCGATCCGGTCGGGGGCGTCGACCAGGTCGAAGTCCTCGAAGTAGCAGTCGTCGCAGAGCAGCGCGTCTCGCCCGCGCGGCTCGCCCGGAAGGGGGTCGCGCCGCTCGGGGACCGGGTCGCCGCAGCGCGGACAGAACTCCCGCGACTCGCTCATTACCCGCGGCTACGCCGAGGCCCCGTTTAAACGACGCGGACCGCCCCCGCTGGCGTCGACGGTTCTGCGGGCGGCTCCGGCCGTTCCGCGCGGGTCGCGACCTCCGAAATGGTTTTTCGCACGGACCGAGAACGGGTGCGTATGAGCGGTAACCCAGACGACGAGCGGCTCGAAGAACTGCGCGAACAGAAGATGGAGGAGCTTCGCGAGCGACAGGGCGGCGAGGGCGACGCCGCGGAGGCCCAACAGCAGGCCCAAGAGCGCGCCGAGGCCCAGCAGGAGGCGGTGCTGAAACAGTACCTCACCGACGGAGCCCGCCAGCGCCTCAACGCGGTCGAGATGTCGAAGCCGCAGTTCGGCGAGAAGGTGAAGAAACAGGTCGCCGCGCTGGCGCAGAGCGGACGCATTCAGGGACAGATCGACGAGGACCAGATGCGCGACCTGCTCAAAGAGCTCCAGCCCGAACAGAAGAGCTTCGACATCCGCCGCCGGTAGATGGAGCTCGCGCTGCTGTACAGCGGGGGGAAAGACTCCTCGCTGGCCGCCCACCTGCTCGACCGGTTCTACGACGTCCGCTGTGTCACCGGGAGCTTCGGGCTCACGGACGACTGGGAGCACGCCGAGCGGGCGGCCGGCGAACTCGGGTTCCCGTTCGAACGGGCCGACCTCGACCGCGAAGTGGCCGAGCGCGCCGCCGAGACGATGGTCGCGGACGGCTACCCCCGGAACGGGATCCAGCGCGTCCACGAGCACGCCCTCGAGACCATCGCCGCGCTCGACGTCGACGCCATCGCGGACGGCACCCGCCGCGACGACCGCGTCCCCACGGTGTCGCGGGCGCAGGCGCAGAGCCTCGAGGACCGAAACGGGATCGACTACATCTCCCCGCTCTCCGGGTTCGGCCGCCACGCCGTTGACCAGCTCGTCGAGGCGACCTTCGACGTCCAGCAGGGACCCAGCGAGGAGGTCCCCAAGGCCGACTACGAGGACGAGCTCCGGACGCTCATCGCCGACGAGTACGGCGAGGGCACGGTGGGAGAGGTGTTCCCGGACCACGACCAGACGTACGTCCACGGCCGGACCGACTGACTCCCGCAGACCCGGAAGCGCCGGAACTCCTTTCGACCCCGCGGTCGTAGCGTCGGGCATGTCATCCGACCGAGTCGTCGACCTGCTCAAGACGGCGTACGCCGACGAGATCGAGACCGTGATGAACTACCAGACGAACGCGATCGTCCTCGACGGCGTCCGGGCCGAGGAGATCAAAGAGAGCCTCAAACAGGACGTCCAGGAGGAGCTCGGCCACGCCGAACAGCTCGGGCAGCGGCTCAAACAGCTCGACGCGCGGCCGCCCGGCTCCGCCGAGTTCACCGCCGGGCAGGAGTCGCTCCAGCCGCCCGAGGACTCGACGGACGTGTTGGCCGTCATCAACGGCGTGCTCGACGCCGAGGAGGACGCGATCGCGACGTACCGCGACCTGATCGACGCCGCGGAGGCGGCGGACGACCCGGTGACCGAGGACCTCGCCGTGACGCTGCTCTCGGACGAGGAGGCCCACCGGACCGAGTTCCGCGGATTCCAGAAGGAGTACCAGCGCGGGTAGACGGCCCGCGGAGCCGCCGCCTCTCGGCCGCAACCGCGCGCCGATCCCGGCTGTCCCGCCCTGAAGGGATGCTTTCAAGCGGGCGCTCGCCGAACCGGCGTCCATGTACGACGGCCTCAAAGGCTTCCGCGACTTCTACCCCGGCGAGCAGTCCGCCCGCCGCGAGGTGACCGACGCGATCGAGGACGCGGCGGCCCGCCACGGCTTCCGCGAGATCGCGACGCCCGCGCTAGAGCGGACGGAGATGTACGTGGACAAATCCGGCGAGGAGATCGTCGAGGAGCTGTACGCCTTCGACGACAAGGGCGGCCGCGGCGTCTCGATGACGCCGGAGCTCACGCCGACGGTCGCGCGGATGGTCGTCGAGAAGGGCCAGGAGCTGTCGAAGCCGATCAAGTGGGTCTCCACCCGCCCGTTCTGGCGCTACGAGCAGGTCCAGCAGGGCCGGTTCCGCGAGTTCTACCAGACGAACATCGACGTGTTCGGCTCGTCGGCGCCCGAGGCCGACGCCGAGGTGCTCGCGACCGCCGCCGACGCCCTGACCGACCTCGGACTCACCGGCGACGACTTCGAGTTCCGCGTCTCGCACCGCGACATCCTCGGCGGTCTCGTCCGGTCGCTCGCCGCCGACCCCGACGCGGTCGACACCGCCGCCGCGATCCGCGCGGTCGACAAGCGCGCGAAGGTCGACGACGCCGAGTACGTCGGACTGCTCTCCGACGCGGGCCTCGCCCGCGACACCGCGCGCGACTTCGACGACCTCATCGCGGGGGTGGAGACCGTCGACGACCTCGACGCGGTCGCCGAGGCGGGCGACGAGTCGGTCGAGGCCGCGGTCGAGAACCTCCGGAACGTCCTCGCCGCCGCCGACGACTTCGGTGCGGGCGAGTTCTGCGACGTGTCCCTGACGACCGCCCGCGGGCTCGACTACTACACCGGGGTCGTCTTCGAGTGCTTCGACTCCACCGGCGAAGTGTCCCGCTCCGTCTTCGGCGGCGGGCGCTACGACGACCTCATCGAGAGCTTCGGCGGCCAGCCCACCCCCGCGGTCGGGGTCGCCCCCGGCCACGCCACTCTCAAGCTGCTCTGCCAGCGCGCCGGGGTCTGGCCGGACGAGGAGCTCTCGACCGACTACTACGTCCTCTCGGTCGGCGACACGCGGAGCGAGGCGGCCGCGCTCGCGGGTGAGCTCCGCGCGCTCGGCGACGACGTGGTCGTCGAGCAGGACGTCTCCGACCGCTCGTTCGGCGCCCAGCTCGGCTACGCCGACTCGATCAACGCCGAGACCGTGGTCGTTGTCGGCGAGCGCGACTTAGAGAACGGCGAGTACACGGTGAAGGACATGGAAAGCGGCGACGAGACGACGGTGCCTGTCGAGGAGTTCCCGCCCGAGGAGGGGCTCCCGACGTACGGGGACTACGAGTAGGCGCGTCGGTCGCGGCCTGAACCCTTTTCAGGGTCGCACGGGGAACGGGAGACGATGATCCCGCTCGCGACGACGATGCCCCCGACCGAGGTCGCGCTCCGCGTGGCCGCGGGCGTCCTCCTCATCCTGATCAACGCGTACTTCGTGGCGGTCGAGTTCGGCCTGACGCGCCTCCGGCAGTACCCGGAGTCGGAGATGGACACCCCCGGACTGCGGCGCGCCTGGGAGATGACGGACGACCTGGAGTTCTACCTCACCACCTGTCAGGTGTGGATCTCCGGCACGAGCATCGCGCTCGGTATTGTCGCCGAGCCGGGGCTTGCGGCGATCTTCGCGCCGATATTCGAGAACACCGCGCTCGCGTCGGCCGGCGCGGGCTCGCTGTTGGGTTTTTTCCTCATCAACATGGTCCACCTGACTCACGGCGAGCAGACGCCGACGTATCTCGGCGTCGAGCGCTCGAAGCAGGTCGCGAACTACGGCGCTCGGCCGCTGTACTGGTTCGCCTGGAGCATCTCGCCGCTGATCAAGTTCGGCGACTGGGTCGCGAAGGCGACGCTGGGGCTCTTCGGCGTCGAGATGACCGGGTCGTGGACCGAGGCCGAAGGGGAGGTGCTGGAGACGCGCGCGCAGCTCCGCACCCGCCTCGGCTCGATGATGGAAGACATCGAGCTACCGAAGGAACGGCGCGAGGAGATTCTCAACGCGCTCGACGTGGATCGGGTCACCGTCGCGGACGTGATGACGCGGCCCGACGAGATCGTCTCGCTGACCACGACGGCGTCGGTCGACGAGAACCTCGACCGGATCCGGGACACCCCGCACACGCGCTTCCCGCTCGTGGGCGAGGACCGGGGCGACTTCGAGGGGATCGTGTACGCCCCCTCGATCGTGAGCCGCTTCGACGCGCTCCGCGACGGCGACCTGACGTTCGCGGACGTCGCGGCCCCCCCGCTGACGGTCTCCCCTGACGCGAGCGTCAGCGACGCCTACGACCGGTTCCAGGCGGAGTCGCAGGAGCTCGCTCTGGTCGTCGCTGACGGCGAGGTCGTCGGCCTGCTCACCGCGACCGACGCCATGGAGGCGGTGATGGGCCAGCTGGAGGACCCGCTGGACGCCGGCGAACTGTAGCGCGCGACACGACTCCGGTCAGTCCTTGTACGCCTCGCGCAGGAACACCAACGCCCCGCCGAGCATCGCGAGGTTGCCGAAGAAGGCGAGCCGCTCGCCGCCCTTGTCGTCCTCGTCGGCGTTCCAGAAGTCGTGCATCGTCGCGGTGACGACGGTCAGGAACGCGACCGCCGCGCCGGTCGCGACCCGCGGGAGCCGCCAGAGCGCGATGCCGACGCCGGCGACGATCATCATGCCGGAGGCGAACGGCGCGGCCACGTCCGGCATCGGAACGCCCGCCGACTCGGCGTACTCGATCGTGTCGTCCATGTCGCGGAAGTCCTCCGAGGCCTGCGCGGCGAGGCCGGCGCCTAGGAGGACGCGCCCGAGCCGCGACGGCGCGCCGCGGCCGGTCGCCTCGTCGCTCGCGTCTGGTGTTTCGTCGTCGCTCATACCGCACACAACGCGGCCGCGCCTCATAAATCGCGGTGGCGGCGGACGCGGCGTCCCGTCGCGCCGCCCCCTCGCGCCGCGTCGGTCGCCCCTCACGCCCGGTCGATCTGCGCCAGCAGCTCCGCGGTCGCCGCCTCGTCGAAGCCCATCGGGCGGCGCCACCAGGGCCCCTTCCCGGAGTCGCTCGACAGGTCGGTGACGATCGGGTTCGCCTCCACCCCTGCGTCGGGCGCACTCAGCGGAACGACCCGGTCGAAGCGGCCGGACGCGTCCGGGTCGCCGACCGCGACGACGCGGGCGTCGAACGGGTCCCGCTTCAGGTGCGCGTTGGTCGGCGCCGCCGCGGCGGCGGCGGCGCGGTCGACGACGCCGTCGCCCTCGGCCGGCGAGAGTACGCGCTCGATCCGGATCCCCGCGAAGAGGTACGCGCCCCAGTCGGGGGCGAGGTCGTCGTCGACGGCGACGCCGTGCTCTCGGAGCCACGCGCCGCCGCGGTCGTCCGCGCCCGCGTCGCCGGGGCGCTCGTCGCCCGGTCCGGCCCAGTCGCGCGGCCGCAGCGACAGCGTCGCGTAGAACAGGAGCCGGTCGCCGGGTTCGAGGGTCGCGATCCGCCCGGCCTTCACCCCGTGCGGGTCGCCGTACGTCGCGCGCTCGCGGCCGTGGACGCCCGGGAACTCGGGGTCGGCGTGGACGGGCACCTCGCGCAGGGCCTCCGGGACGGCGAACGGGAGGTCGAGGTCGCCGTAGGTCGGGACCGGCTCGTCGACCGGGGCGCGCCCGCGCGGCAGCGTCGCCGCCGACTCGGGGATCGGGACGTACGCGAAGGAGCCGTCGGGGTAGACGGGCCCCCGGAACCCGGGTTCGTTCGTGTTGGCGGCGACGTTGACCGCGAGGGCGCGAGGGTCCGGCATCGAAAAAGCGCGGGCTCAGTCCGCCGTCGCCGCGGTCGCCTCGTGGTCGATCTCGGTCCCGAGCAGGTCGAGGAACTGTGCGATCCACTCGGGGTGATCGGGCCACGCTTGGCCGGTGACGAGGTTCCCGTCGGTCGTCACGCCGTCGACCCACGAGCAGCCGGCGGCCTCGACCTCCGGCCTGACGGCGGGGTACGCCGTGATCTCGTAGCCGTCGAGGACGCCCGCCGCAGCGAGGATCTGCGGGCCGTGACAGATCGACGCGACGGGCTTGTCCGCCTCGAAGAAGTGCCGCACCGCGTCGAGCACCTCGTCGTAGCCGCGGAGGTACTCGGGGGCGCGCCCGCCGGGAACGACTAAGGCGTCGTAGTCGGCCGGCTCGACCTCGTCGAAGCCGTGCGTGAGCTCGAAGTTGTGCCCGCGCTCCTCCAGGTACGTCTGGTCGCCGCGGAAGTCGTGGATCGCGGTCTTGACCGTCTCGCCGCCCTCCCTGCCCGGACAGACGGCGTGGACCTCGTGGCCGACCGCCTGGAGCGCCTGGTACGGCACCATTATCTCGTAGTCCTCCCCGAAGTCGCCGACGATCATCAGTATCCGTTGTCCTGTCATGTGTGCGACACCACCTCTGCGTACGCGCTGCTGGCCAATAACGATACTGGCGTGAGATATCATACCATGAACAAGCCGCCTCCGATCACCGACGCGTCGGCCGCACGGCGCCCTCAGCGCGGCGGGCTCGGCGGCTGGAGGTCCCGCTGAAACTCGTCGAACTGCTCGAGGTCGTCCGGGAGGTCGTACTCGATCTCGCGGTCGTCCTGGTTGTCGGGGAGCCGGCCGTCCTCGATCTCCTCGGCGGCCTCCTCCCACCCCGGCTTCACGCGGACACTGCGGGCGGGCGATCCGACGACCACGTGATGGGCGGGCACGTCGCCTTGGACCACGGATCGCGCGCCCACGACGCTGTTCTCGCCGACGCGGCAGCCGGCCCGGACCATCGCGTCGTAGGTGACGCGGGCGTCATCCTCGACGATCGTGTGGAAGTTCCGGACCTCGGTCTGGTCGACGATGTCGTGATCGTGGCTGTAGAGGTGGACGCCGTCGGAGATGGAGGCGCGGTCGCCGATCGTCAGCTTCCCGCGGTCGTCGAGGTGGACGTCGTCGTGGATCACGACGTTGTCGCCCACCTCGATGTTGTGGCCGTAGGTGACGGAGATCCCCTTGAAGAAGCGACAGTCGTCGCCGCACTCGGCGAAGAGGTGGTTGCCGAGCATCTGCCGGAACCGGAGCGCGAACTCGACGTTGTCGGCCATCGGTGTGGCGTCGAACTGGCGCCAGAGCCACTGGAGGTGCTTCGAGCGCTGGAAGCGCTCCTCGTCCTTCTCGGCGTAGTACTCCGACTCCAGCGTCGCGTTACACGGGTCGTACCCCTGGAGGCGCACGCGCTCGGCGCGCGACACCGATTCGCCGCTCTGCCACGCCTCCCACGCCTCCCGGTCGCCGTGGAGGTCGATCAGCACGTCACGGACGACCTCGCAGGTGTCCTCGTCCGAGGAGAGCCGCTCGTCCACCTCGTCGATGAACCCTCGGACCCCGGCCTCGGCGCCGTCGGGCAGGGACACGTGTCGCTTTGTCATCGGCCCTCCTTCGTCGCCATCACTCAAATGGATTCGGTTGTGCGACCGCGGCGCCTCAGCCGATCAGTACAGTTCCTCGGCGGCAAATATGCCGACGAGAACGCCCGTGAAGGCGATCACGAACGCCGGGGCGATCGCGGCCCTGCCGAACGAGAGCAACAGCGCGGTGACCGCGACGACGGCGATGATCCCGAGCAGGACGATCACGGCGTCGAGCCGCCAACGGAGGGAGTCGTCCATGGGCGGTCGACGAGCCGGGATCAAGTAATAGGCGGCGGGACGAGCCGAGACGAGCGAGCGTGATCGCCGCCCGCTCCACCGCCCCGAGACCGACAGCGATCGCCGGCCGTTCCACCGCCCCGAGACCGACAGCGATCGCCGCCTGCTCCACCGCCCCGAGACCGACAGCGATCGCCGGCCGTTCCACCGCCCCGAGACCGACCGCGCCCGATAAGTGTCCCGACCACCAACCGGTTGGCATGCAACACCGCGAACTCGGTAACTCGGGCGTCGAGGTCTCGGAGGTCGGCTTCGGCGCGTGGGTCGTCGGCACCGACTGGTGGGGCGACCGCTCGGACGAACAGGCGGTCGGGATGGTCGAGGAGGCGCTCGACGCGGGCGTCACCTACGTCGACACCGGCGACGTGTACGGCCACGGCGACAGCGAGGAGATAATCGGGACGGCGATCGCCGGCCGCCGCGACGAGGTGACGCTGTCGACGAAGATCGGCTACGACTTCTACGACAACCCGCAGGCCGGTCACGGCGAGCTCCCGAAGGAGCTGAACCGTGAGTACCTCACCGAGGCGTTCGAGGCCTCGCTGGACCGCCTCGACACGGACTACGTCGACGTGCTCCAGCTCCACAACGCGAACGTCGACGAGGTGACCCCCGAGGTGCGCGACCTCCTCCGCGAGTGGAAGGCCGACGGGCGCGTCCGCGCGCTCGGCTGGGCGCTCGGCCCCTCGATCGGCTGGCTCGCCGAGGGCGACGCCGCCGTCGAGTACGAGGAGTTCGACGCGGTCCAGACCGTCTTCAACATGTTCGAGCAGGAGCCCGGTCGCCACTTCGTGGACACGATCCGCGAGAGCGGTTCGGACACCTCCGTCATCGCTCGCGTCCCGCACTCCTCCGGCCTGCTGAACGAACAGGTGACGCCCGACACCGTCCTCGAGGACGGCGACCACCGCTCGCACCGCCCGAAGGAGTGGTACGAGACCGGCTGGGAGAAGGTCGACGCGATCCGCTTCCTCGAAGACCCCGACGGTGTTGAGGGGGCGCGCACGATGGCGCAGGCCGCGATCCGCTGGCTGCTCGCGCACGACGAGGTCGCCTCCGTCACCCCGACGTTTCGCGACGGCGCCGACATCGCCGAGTGGAGCGCCGCCGCCGACGTGCCGCCGATCTCCGACGCCGAGTACGAGCGGCTCGACGATCTGTACGCCCGCAACTTCGACATCGACCGCGACGACGGGATGGACGTCCTCCGCACCTCCGTCGACGGCGAAGACATCGAGGCCGCCGGCCTCGACAAGCGCGCCGCGTCGTACTGAGCGGCGACCCCGCGTTCGATCGACGCCGATCGACCCGGCCTCTTCGCCTCGAAACCGCCAGACAGCGCCTTGACACCGTCGCTCAGGACCACTTTCACTCCGGGGCGGCTCGGCCGCGCCGCTGGCGGGTGTGGAAACGGTGGCTCGGTCGAAACCCGTCATCACAAGGGGCTCAGTGGGGGTAACCGACTCGTCATCGCCACCACGGTGCGATCTACTCGCTCGCGGGTATAAACTGATCGCGACGGCCCCCGACGACCGGCGGCTGTGGTCGCGGCGACCGCTCGACCGGGCGCCCGGGCCTGCGACCCGTGAGGAGAGAGCGACCGAAGCGAGCGAGTAGGGCGGAGCGGAAACTGACATGATACTGAGCAACTGTTAATCTACATCCCGCTGTATTGGCGACTGGTGCTGTGCTGGCACAAGTCCCGCGCCGTGCGGGTCGCAGTAGCCCGGCCCCGAACGGTGGGTTCACCGACTCCGAAGGGCGTTCGGTAGGCGGGGCGCACAAAACGCCCCGTCGCGTCGCATGACGGCGAGGACCACACCGAAGCCCCACCCTCAAC
>NZ_SGTY01000040.1:0-691 GCF_005435095.1 Halorubrum sp. CGM5_25_10-8B
GGTCGCGTTAAGTTTGGCGTGAATTGTGGTAGACAGCAACGGCTTCGAGCCAATTTTGAGCTGTCTCGAGTGCGACATTGCTAAAACTATTCGCAAACGAGGATGTTCGTCGTTCTATTTCCCAAAAAACACGTTCGATGGCATTCCGATTTCCATGTCGAATGACTTGAAATCGATAGCCGTCTTCAGCAAGGACTGAGCCAAGATAGTCTGCGTCATCGACGAGAAATTCGACGTTGTTCAGCTGATAGCGCCGGTGTAGCTCGGTGAGAAACCATCGCGTTGTCTGCTTATTTGTGGTTGGATAGAGGCTCACGTGAAGAATTTCGTTCGTCTGTGGATCAACGGCACCGTACAGCCAGAATTTCTGTCCGTGGAGGCGGATCATCTTTTCGTCAACCGCGAGTTGATCCTCTGAGACGGTCGAGATTGGCTGTAGATCGGCCTTATGAACCCAATTATGGATCGCGACGTGACTCCGCTTGATCCCAAATAGTTCAAGATGTTTACTTACCTCACGCAGTGACATACCGGCCAAGTGACAGCGGATCCCTATTTCAATCGCCCAGCGCGGAGTTCGATCTCGCTCCACAAACGACAAGTCGATCCACGCGGTACGTTCGCTGAGGCGGTCGAAATCTGTCATAGACACTCAGAACTCGTCCGCCTCATCCTCTAACTTAACGCGACC
>NZ_SGTY01000041.1:0-523 GCF_005435095.1 Halorubrum sp. CGM5_25_10-8B
CCACGCCCTCTTCTTCTCCCTCCCTCTCTCTCCCTCCTCTCCTCCCTCTTTTCTCTTCTCTTCCTTTCTTCTCTCCCTCTCTTTTCTCCTCTCTCCTTCCTTCCCCTCCTTCTTCTCTTCCTTCCTCTCTTCCCTCCCCCTTTTCCTCTCCTCTTCCCTCCCCCTTTTTTCTTCTTCTCTCTTCTCCCTCTTCTTCTTCTCCTCTTCTTCTCTCCTCTCCTTCCTCTCTTCCTCTCTCCCCTCCTCCTCCCCCTTCTCTTTTCTCTCTCCTTTCCTTCCTCTCTTCTTCTCCCCTTTCTTCCTCTCTCTCCTCTCTCCTCTCCCTCTTCTCCTCCCCCTTCTCCTTCTCCTCCTCTTTTTTCTTTTTTCCTTTCTCTTCCCTTTCTTCCTCCTACCTCTTCTACCTCCTCCTTTACTCTCCCCCTTAACTCCTCCTCTTCTAATTCTTTTACCTACTCTCCCTCTTCTAATTATATTTTCTTCTACTTTTTTACCTTCTTTCCTATTTCCTCCATCCTCCTTC
>NZ_SGTY01000042.1:0-508 GCF_005435095.1 Halorubrum sp. CGM5_25_10-8B
GGACGAGAATCGCCTCGCTGTGGCCGCCGAGGTCGACAATCCGATGCAGTGGGCGGTCTGTACTGCTCGCTCGTTGGCTGATACATTTGTCTGGGACAATCTGCTAACTGACGACCGGCTCGACGAGAATGGCGACTTCCGCCGACTCCTCCAAGAGGCACCTGGAGTTCTCCAAAATAGTGCGTGCCTCGGGTGGATCGCTGAGGAAGACGAGCTGGTTGATGATATCGGTGAGTTTGGGGACCGAATACAAGCTGTTCTCGAGGAGATTTGCGAAATGACGCGGGACATGACTCACGGCGAGTACCGCGAGTATAACTCTCGGACAGCCTTCCGGACGAAGATTCTCACCGAGTCTCTCGGTGTGATCGGCGTGATGACCCTATTACTGGACTTCGCCGGTGTCGACATCCTTCGAATCGGTCAGATGCCCCGGTTGAAGAGTGATTTCGATGACGAGAAGCTCTCGAGTATCGCGAAGTTCGTCGGGATCAACTCGGCGATCGGG
>NZ_SGTY01000043.1:0-499 GCF_005435095.1 Halorubrum sp. CGM5_25_10-8B
CGGGCTCCTCGTCGACAAGCTTCCCCGGCTCGTTGCGCTGGATGTACTCGTTCCCGTACCGAGCGAGGTCGGTGACGGCGTCGCCGAGCGCCCTGACGGAGTAGTCGTCGACCGCGGCCGCGAACTCCTCGACGGCCTCGTCGATCCGCGCCGCCACGTCGTCGCTCGGGGCGTCGGCGTCCGGGCCGCCCTCGTAGTTGCGGTGGGCGAACAGCAGCGACCGGTAGAGGAAGTTGCCGACGGTCCCCACCAGCTCGGTGTTGACGCGCTCGGCGAACTTCTCCCACGAGAAGTCAACGTCCTGCTGGAACCCGCCGTTGGTCGCGAGGTAGTAGCGCAGCGGGTCGGGGTGGAACCCCTCGTCGAGGTACTCGTCGGCCCAGACCGCGCGGTCGCGGCTGGTCGAGAACCCCTTCCCGCCGAGGGTGACGAACCCGCTCGCCATCACCGCACGCGGCTCCGCGTGGTCGGTCGCCTCCAGCATCGCGGGCCAGAAGAT
>NZ_SGTY01000044.1:0-412 GCF_005435095.1 Halorubrum sp. CGM5_25_10-8B
CTACAAGAACCCGCGAAACTACGGGGAGATCGAGGATCCGGACTTCACGCACGTCGGCGAGAACCCCTCCTGTGGCGACACGATCCGGATGGACGTCGACCTCGACGACGACGGGGAGACGATCGAGGCGGTGCGGTTCACCGGCGACGGCTGCGCCATCTCGATGGCCTCCGCGAGCATGCTCTCGGAGCGGCTCCACGGGATGGACGTCGAGGAGCTGGACGCGCTCGACACCGACGACGTCACCGAGATGCTCGGCGTCGACATCTCCCCGATGCGCGTGAAGTGCGCGGTGTTGGGACGACAGGTCGCGCAGGACGGCGCGAAGATCCACCGCGGCGAGCTCGACCCCGACGACCGCACGATCACCGAGGAGTAGCCGGCCTCTCGCGCGGGAGGCCTCTCCTCCGGC
>NZ_SGTY01000045.1:0-470 GCF_005435095.1 Halorubrum sp. CGM5_25_10-8B
GATGCCAATGCGCTGGCGCTGCCCGCCCGAGAACTGGTGCGGGTAACGGTAGAAGTGGTCCTCCGTTAGCCCGACTTGCTCAAGGAGTTCGAAGGCGCGCTCACGGCGTAGCTCCGATTTGTGCCGCTTGACGGCGACCGAGACGGTCGTCGTCCCGTCGCGGCTCACGCTGAGGTTCAGGTCCTCAGCCGTGAGCGGGAGTCCCTCACGCACATTGACCTTGGTGCCGTCGCTGCGGAGCCGGACGGTGATGTCAGCGGCCCGGTCGGGGCGGCACGGCGTCACGTCGCTCCCCTTCACCTCCGCATCGACGTCCTCTACTGCGACCCGGAGGAACGGCCAGTCGTGGGTCTTCAGGGGCTCTTTGATGATTTCGCCAACGGTCATCCGCTCGTTCAGGCTCTCCTGCGGATCCTGAAACACCATCCCGACGCGGCGTTGCCAGCGCCGTCGTTCGCGCCCGCTTAGCT
>NZ_SGTY01000046.1:0-467 GCF_005435095.1 Halorubrum sp. CGM5_25_10-8B
ACGATCGACTCGAACCGCGGGAACACGTGGTACTCGAACACCTGAAGGACGGGGTTCTCGCGCGACTCGCCGTCGTCGGTCGGCTCGGGGTCGGCCGTCGGCGGGCAGTAGGCGTTGTTCACCTTCGACTCGATCTCCTCGCGGGAGTCCTCCATCGAGATCGTGACGCCCTCGCTGGAGGACATCTTCCCGCGGCCGGTCGCGAGATCGGCGATGAGCGGCGTGTGAAGGCTCGTCGGCGGCTCGCGGTCGATGCTCGGGAGCACGTCGCGCGCGAGCATGTGGACCTTGCGCTGCTCCATCCCGCCGACCGCGAGGTCGACGCCGAGGTACGGGATGTCGAGCGCCTGCATCAGCGGGTAGACGGCCTGCGACACCTTCACCGAGTCCCCCGACGTGATCTCGGCCATCGCGCGCTCGGCGCGGGCGAGGGTGGTCTCCAGTTCGAGGGCGTGGAGGTCGAGGGT
>NZ_SGTY01000047.1:0-466 GCF_005435095.1 Halorubrum sp. CGM5_25_10-8B
GAGGTACTTCGTGAGGATCGTCGACGTCGACGAGACGTTGGTCCGCACGTCGACGAACCGCGCGTCGAACGGCACCTCGGACTCCAGGTGGTCGATGTAGATGTCTATCCCGACGTCGAAGTCGAACCCCTCTTCCGCCGACTTCGCGAGGTCGACGGCGGCCACGGTGCCGTACTCGGACAGCTCTGGTGCCTCGTCGCGGGCGAGCAGGTCGATTCCGAGGAGGTTGACGAACGCGCGGTTCTCCTGGTGGCCGACGTCGCCGGAGTAGACGATGTCGGCGTCGACCCCGAACGCCTCGGCGATCGCCTGGAGCGCGGTCGCGGACGCGATCGAGTCCGGCTCCGGGTTGTCGTGGGTGAGGATCGCCATCCCGTCGCCCCCCTCCTCGATTATCTCCGCCAGCTGGCGGGCCATGTACTCCAGTTCGCCCGTCTCCAGCGACTGGAGCGCGCTGTCCGCGATC
>NZ_SGTY01000048.1:0-466 GCF_005435095.1 Halorubrum sp. CGM5_25_10-8B
GGTCCCGACCGCGGCGAGGGCGTGGGGGGCGTCGTCGCCCGCGATCGCCTCGGTCGCCGGCTCCCGGAGTTCGTTCGGGTCGGCGTCGTCGACGGTGCCGATCGCCCACCGCGCGCCGTCGACCTCGGTGACCGGGAGGTCGCGCAGGCGGGCGCCGAGCAGTTCCTCGCGGGCGTCCCGCAGGTCCGACTCCAGCCGGTCGGCCTCGTCGCGGAGCCGGGAGACCGCGTCCGGGAGGTCGCCGACGCGCGCGTCGAGCGTCGTCGCGGCGTCGAGCGCCGCGGCGTGGACCGCGCCGAGCTCGTCGATGGCTGTCGGGCCGACCGCGAACTCGACGCGAGTGACGCCCTCGCCGGGGTTCGACCGCTCCAGCACCGCGACCGGGCCGATCTCGGCGGTGTTCGAGACGTGCGTGCCGCCGCAGGCGGCGACGTCCCAAGGGTCGTCGCTCTCGCCGACCGTCACG
>NZ_SGTY01000049.1:0-458 GCF_005435095.1 Halorubrum sp. CGM5_25_10-8B
ATTCAGGACTACGTCGACGAGCACGACATCGACGTCGTCGTGATGGGGACCCACGGTCGGAAGGGGATCGACCGCTACCTCCTCGGAAGCGTCACGGAGCGCGTCGTCCGCACCTCGGACGTGCCGGTGTTGACCGTGCGCCAGCCGGCGGATGAGTAACCGCACCGTACTCGGCGGACGCGGGTGACACCGATGCGCGACTGGCTCTCCCACCGCGTGGTCTCGTCGCCGGACGACACCGCCCTCGTCCGCGCCGAGGACGGCGAGGCGTGGAGCTACACCGACCTCGACCGCCTGGTCGCCGAGACCGCGGGCCGCCTCGTCGCGCACGGACTCGGCGAGGGCGATCGAATCGGCGTGCTCACGCCCCCGTACGTGGGCACCGTCGGGCTCGTTCACGCGACGATGCGGATCGGGGCGACGTTCGTCCCGCTCGGACAGGAGCTGACGTCGCGCGA